>CAXNGG010000006.1:0-20319 GCA_964201885.1 Oligoflexales bacterium | reverse complement strand
CAAGCGGCCCTCGGGGAGGCGATCGCCGTCTAACAATTGGGGCTCAGTCCTTTAGAGCGATGCCTTAATTTAGGGCCATAATGCGAGTTTAATAGATATAGGAAAAACTTGATCTTCGGCATTTTGGATAGCGTCATATTTCAGGAACTGATAAGCCTAGGGTTTCGCGTCAGCACAGGGGAGTTCGAACAACTTGAAGTAGATTTTGTAGCCGAGAAGGATTACGAGCGCCTCTGTATTCAGATGCACCATCTATTGGTATCTCTAGAAACCAAAAAACCGAGAGTTCTTGTCCTTAGAAAAAATCGACGACAATTACCCCAAATGCGTTCTTTCCAAAGACAAGCATGGGGGCTCAGGCTGAAATGGAATCATCCATAAACATATATATGACTTCCTTTTACAACAATTTGAAGCGGCTGATGAAATAAACAAATCAGCATGATTTAGGGCTTTCTATTGCTGAACAGCGAGCCTTAGCTTAAAAATATTAACCGATGCAGGTGCGCCTATTTGTATGAAAAATCTAGTCGAAAAATTTAGGTACCAAGAATCTGAATGCTTTGTGAACTATTTTAAGTATTTAAGTAGTCTCAGCATTGAAGCTAGCCGGGAAAGTGAACGAGAATCAATATCTACACATCTCTAGATTTTTTAATCTGCGACAGCACCTAAAAATTTCCAAGATGTTAGATAAGAGCCTAGTGCAATTTGCTATTTGTAATTTGCAGTCCTATCAAAAACTTTTACATGCAGGAAGGCTGCCCCATGAGCCGGATCAAACCACATCAGCTCTTTGAGTTAGCTTTAATATAGCTTCTTTGATGTCATCCGTAGAAACCAAAAGAGCTTCTTTGGGTAAAGATCGTTTCACCATACCTGAAAGAACTTTGCCTGGCCCTACTTCAATGAAACGTTGGACTCCCCTTTGCAAAGCAGTCTCAATGGTCTGAGTCCACTTGACCGGGCCGTCAATCTGCTGGATCAAAAAATCAGATGTGTAGTTCGGCTCTACATTTCCCGTGATATTTGCGATGATTTGCCCGTCAGTTTCAGGGAGCTTAAGGTCTTTTAAGCTTGCTTCCATCGCCAGGCGTGCTGGTGCCATAAGCGAGCTATGAAAAGGGGCACTTACCGTTAAAAGTTTTGTTTTAAATTTAAGAGCCTCTAAGGTACCGGCTGCGGCATCAATGGCCTTCACGCCGCCAGAAAGAATCACTTGGGAGGGGGAGTTATAGTTAGCGATTTGAACGCTAGAGCTTAAAGAGTCTAGTCCTGAGGTTTTGAGATCTAGGCTTACACGACGGCAGACCTCTTCAAGTGCCGGGACATCTATAGTGCCTAGAACGGCAAGCATGGCCCCTTTGCCTAGGGGGACGGCGAGTTGCATCTCTTTGCCGCGCTGCCTGACGAGTTTCGCTGCTGTTGTTAAAGAAAGTTTGCCAGCGGCGACTAAGGCTGAGTATTCGCCGAGAGAGTGTCCCGCAAAGTATTTAGCACTAAATCCAGCCTCATCTTGCAAGACGACCCAGGTCGCTACAGACGCAGTAAGAATCACCGGTTGGGTGTGTTCGGTAAGGACAAGTTCTGACTCGGGGCCATCAAGACAAAGGCTTCTTAGAGAAAGGCGGCAAGCGTCTTCAGCTTCCTCAAATGCATGTTTAGCTTTGGGGAAGTTTTCCAAAAGAAAACGGGCCATGCCCACATATTGTGAACCTTGACCCGGAAACATAGCAAGAGTTTGAGACGACATAAGGTTCTCCTTTGAACATTTGTTTGTCAAAATGATGCTCAAAGCAATATGGCGAAACAAATGAAGAAATAAAGGGAGAAGTCAGAGGCTTCCCCACTGCGATTTCATTTACTCGACGCTGAAGTCTGTAGAAGCAGCTGCCGTTGCTCTAGGCTCAATTGCCTGTCTTCCATCATAAAACCCACAAGAAGGGCAAGCATGATGAGGCAAGTGAATCTCACCACAGTTTTTACATGTGGAAAGACCTTGGGGCTTCAACGCGTGATGAGAGCGACGTTTACGTGTCTTCGATTTGGATGTTTTCCATTTAGGGTTGGCCATTGTTCTATCTCCTCAAAGGACAGCTCGGATTGTTCCGGGTCCTAGTTTTCCAAAATTAGGAAGGTAATCGTATAGCGCCCAAAAAGTCTGAGGTCAATAGTTTTCCACAGGAAACGTAACCATTCTTAATAGGTCCTCTTTAAGATCACTTTTTGCTTGCCGGCAGTTAAAAAGCCGACGATAGACACCCTGCCGCTTTTAGAAAATAAGCTATTACGGTGACTTGCCCCATCAAAGACCACTTGTATTGCAGCTCCTGACGAATCGATAAATAGGACTTCACACATGCCGCGGCAATTTCTGACGGCGGCCCGGTCAAACTCCAATCCCCTGATGGTAACCTCAGCGCCGTCATTTTTGCCCATTAGGGCCTGAGCAATCGCCGAAGTTCCGGCAACTTTGATCATGCTAGGATAGCTTTTAGCAGACATTCTTGAGGAAGTCGAAGGTCTCGGATTCACGGTCAGTCTGTTCTGCTTGCGATGGTTATCAATATTTCTTTCAAGAGGTTCGAGGGGTCTTTCTGAGGATTTGGACGTTGAAATTGGACTCGGCGTTGCGAGCTCTTTCAAGGAGCGCTTAGGCTTTTCAGATGGGGTGATTTCTTTAGATTGAAGTCTAGTTTTTGCGAGTAACGTTGGCCTTGTTTGATGGCGTCCGGTCAAGGAAAAAGCATAGAAAGTCGCAATAATGGCAATAGCCGATGCCATTAGAGCAGCAGTGAGACGCGAAGGTGCGATCCCTTTAAAGCTGAATTCAGTGGGAAAAAAGTTCGTTTTTTTGCCTGACTGATAGACTGCTACAAATCGCTCTATGGAGACGGTTTTTTCTAGGGAGCCTTTTCCTACTAGAGCTCCCGACTTAAAATTCCCGTTCTTGTATTGCTCGAACACTTCAAACGATGTGAATGGCCCGTGCCTATGGCCAGCGTAATGAACTATGTAAACACACTTTCGTTTCCTCTTAACAGTACCTTCCTCGGAAGGATTGACTTCGGTCTGCAAGGCGGGCCTGCTCTTGGAAGGGGTGTTTGGAGATTGGTTTCTGCCTTGCGCCCCTGGCGCTTCGGGCGAAATGCTTTGAGTTTTGCCTTGGTTGGAATTGTGTTGGGGCCTCGTTTCCTGGATCACTTTAGAAGTATGGGCAAGGAGAGCCTTTTCTTCAGATTGGGAAGTCCTCGAGTCTGACAGAGATGTGTTTTCAGGGGCTGAAGAATGATCGAAAGAAAAGTTAATAGGCTCAATCGTTTGGTTGATCAGGTTGTCAGATCGTCGGAGCCCATTTTTCTCACTTTGCTCCGTGGAACCGAGGACTTTCAGGATCTTTTTAGAAGCTTCTTTGGAATTGGCTTCTGCCAATCCACCTGAACTGACATCAGGCATCCTTGAATCAAAAACCTCATCCCACTCTAGAAGTGGTTTGACGAGATCTGGGTTCGAAACGTGGAAAACGTCACAAAAAGGGTCGATTTTACCCAAGCGTAAAGCCTCCCTCAGCCCCGCGGACGAGAAAGGACCTTTTCTTTGTGCCCCAATTTGTAAAAACCAGACTTCCAAGACAGCTCCGCTATCGCAATGAAAAAACGCCCAATGAAAAAAACTATCCCCCGACTTAAAAGCCCCAAGGCCTCAATTTGATTATCGGAAACTAGTCGTATATCTTTCGATTTCTGAAAATAAAAGATCTAAGTGGTTGTTTTAATTTATAAATATATAGATTCAAGAGGGGGTTGATCTCAGAGACCTTTCGCCTAGCAGGCTGGCGCGAGCAATTTAAGGCAAAATGGTGCTTTTAACTTTACAGGGTGAGTCGGGGAGAGTATTGGGATGTCGTCTCGAACAGGAGCCCTATATGATCATCGACGTGTCTAAAATGAAATCCATTGAGATTTTTAAAATTGAAGGAACCGAAGACTGGCTTTCTAAAATATACGCTGAATTTAAGACTCCAAAAGATGCTCAAAGGCCACTTTTAAAAGCTTTAGTTTCTGTTGATGCCCGAGACCCAGTATGCGTCACCGTCAAGGGAACCGTTGACTATACCCCCTTTGTCGACTGCTCTCGGTGTGGTCTTGCCATTTCTTGGGCTATTTCTGAGAGTATAGAAACCAGGTACTTAAGAGACATTTCTGATCTATCAGATGATTTAGAGCTGGATGAATCCTCCATAGAAGACTTCACTTTAACAAACGGCAAGACGTTTGACCTAGAAGAACTCATCAATGATGCCGTTCAGCTTGCTCTCCCAACCCGGCTGATTCGAGTTGGGGCCAATGACGAATGCCTCGTCTGTGATGAAAAGCTCTCGGATCCAATTCAAAATTCCGCCGATTCAGAACGCGCACTCAATCCCTTTAAAGCTCTTAAAAATCTCAAACTAGATTCCTGAATAGACTTCGGATCCCCATGCTTCTAAGCCCGCCTGCCAGAAATGGGGTGGGTGAAGAAGTGGTAAGTTTCAGCCATAATAGCCCAGAACTACTACATTCTAGTCAGACTAAACCCGCCAGAACCCTGTCTCATTTAAAAAAAGCCCATTTCTACGGAAAGCAGAGTGGAAGGGCTTGCAAGATAGAACTATCAAATAGCCACTGAATAGTCCTGCCGGCATATCCCGCCCCGGATTAGAGCCCGTTGTGATTCTAGGAAAACCACCAAAAAATCCTTTGCCTCGAAGGCCACTTGAACTATAGTCAGCGCCTCAAAGACCAGAGTGGACTTTGAAATAAACAGACTGCTGACTCGAAGGTGCAATTTATTGCTTGCAGCAGTTGACGACAAACCTTCGTAAAAAGGAAGACTATGAGCGTTACAGTAAACATGAAAGATCTTTTAGAGGCAGGAGTGCACTATGGCCACCAGTGCCGTAGATGGAACCCAAAAATGTCAAAATATATCTTTGGCAGCAGAAATGGCATCCATATTATTGACCTTCAACAAACAGTAACGGCATTTAAAAAAGCCTGTGACTTTTTAGAATCTGTTACAGCAACAGGCGGTCATGTTCTATTTGTTGGTACTAAGCGCCAATCCCAAGAAATTCTTGCCACGGAAGCCTTACGCTCTAAGCAGTTCTTTGTAAATCACCGCTGGTTAGGTGGCACACTTACAAACTTCCAAACCGTAAAAGCTTCCATTCACTTACTTAAAAAATATGAAAAAGCTACGGTTGATGGGACGATTTCAAAGCTTACGAAGAAAGAAGCTTTAAATCTATCCAGAGAGCGCGATAAGCTAGACAGAAACCTAGGCGGTATTAAAGACATGCCAGGTAGACCAAGAGCTGTATTCATTGCTGATGCTCACAAAGAGAGAATCGCCATTGAAGAAGCCCGTCGCCTTAAGATTCCTATTGTAGCGATTACTGATACCAATGCGGATCCAGATGGCATTGATTACCCCATTCCAGGAAATGATGACTCCATAAAGGCGATTCAATACTTCCTACAAACTGCTGCAGATGCTTGTCTAGCAGGCTCTACGCGCGGAAGAGACAAGTCTGAAATGGACCAAGGCACAACATCTCGCGCCACTAAGCCAGGAACCATTTATGACAAAGAAGGTCACGCAGTTAAGGTAGAAAAAAAGGAATTTAAGAAGTAACAGGACAGATTTTAGACGGATTTAATAGTACAGGGTTATCAACACCTGAATTCAAATTGGAGATGTAATCCATGGCTCAAGTTACAGCAGATCTAGTAAAGCAATTACGGGAACAAACCGGCGTTGGCATGATGGAGTGCAAAAAAGCGCTTACTGAAAATGAAGGCAGCATTGAAAAAGCGGTGCTTTGGCTTAGAGAAAGAGGGCTTTCAAGAGCCGCCTCAAAGTCAGGCCGTACTACGGCTGAAGGCTCCGTCGGAGTTTTAGTATCCCCAAATGGTAAGGAAGCGGTATTAGTAGAAATGAACTGCGAAACGGACTTTTCAGCAAAAAATGCCGATTTCGTCAATTTTGTATCTGAAATCACCAAGCTTGCCTTAAGCTCCAAAGCAACTTCTGTGGAAACTTTGGCAGCGATGTCTTTAAACGGAACGCCAGTAAGCGAAGTTTTAACGACATTGATTCAAAAAGTCGGCGAAAACATGCAACTTCGTCGCGTAAAGTATCTTTCCGTTCCTAATGGCTTGATCGCCGGTTACAGCCACATGGGTGGAAAAATTGGCACTCTCGCTGTATTTGAAGGCGAAGCTTCAGAGAAAGTTTCAGAAGTAGCCAAAGATGTCGCCATGCATATTGCTGCCGTAGCGCCTAAATATCTTAAGCGTGAAGACGTGCCTAGTTCTGAAGTCGAAACGGAAAAAGAGCTTTCTCGCAAGAAGCTTTTAGAAGAAGGCAAAGCTGCAGACAAGTTAGAGATGATTTTGACTGGCCAAGTTAACAAGTATTTCCAAGAGATCTGCTTGGTGGACCAGCCGTTTGTAAAAGAGCAGAAGTTCAGCGTTCTTAAGTATGTTCAAAGCACTGGCATCAAGGCGGATCTAACAGCATTTGCTCGTTTCCAACTGGGTGAAGGAATTGAACGTAACCAAGTCGACTTTGCAGCAGAAGTAGCGGCTCAGCTTAAGAATTAATCTGAATGTCCTAGAGACCCTCAATTTTTTAAATAACCTCGTTTCTGACGAGGTTATTTATTATCTGACCTTGTCTGGGGGTGGGGTAAAGTATTAGAGTGATAGCCGATGTTATGTAAAGATTTAAAAAAGGATTGCCCATGCCCATAAAAAATCGCCGCGTCATGCTTAAACTTTCAGGAGAGATGCTTGGAGGGCCCAAAGCCAATGGCATAGACGAAGATGCGATTTTCATGGTGGCTCAAGAAATTGCGAGCCTAAAGCAAGCTAAATATGAAGTTTCTTGCGTGATTGGCGGGGGAAACTTCTGGAGGGGCTCCTTAGCAGAAAACTTTGGCATGGATCGCCCTAGTGCTGATTACATGGGCATGTTGGCCACATGTATCAATGCCCTTGCCTTGCAAGCGGTTCTTGAGAATCGCTTTGGTTTACACACACGTGTCTTAACAGCCATAAAGATGATGGAGTTGGCGGAGCCTTATGTCAGACGCAAAGCTATGCGGCACCTTGAAAAGGATCGAATTGTTATTTTTGCCGGTGGAACAGGCAACCCCTTATTTACCACCGATACGGCTGCGGCATTAAGGGCCCAAGAGATTGAAGCCAGCCTGATTCTAAAAGCCACCAAAGTCGACGGCATTTATGATTCTGATCCCATGAAAAATCCAGGGGCCAAAAAGTTTAACCGCTTAACCTATCTTGAAGTCATCGCAAAGCAATTAAAGGTAATGGATGCTACCGCAATTACCATGTGTATGGAGGCAGAGCTTCCCATTAAGGTCTTTAAACTTGATGAGCCAGGATGCGTGTTAAGAGCCTTAGAAGACGATAGTGTGGGAACCCTAGTTCAGTAATCCCTAGCTACTATAAATTTAATTGAGATATTGTTTAGGAGATAAAAATGACCGACTTTAATAAACTTTGTAAAGCAGAAATGGATAAGAAGCTTGCTGCCCTTGACCAAGACTTGGCCAGGGTAAGAACGGGACGAGCCTCAGTAACCCTTCTAGATGGCATTAAAGTCGACTTTTATGGAACACCCACTCCCATCAATCAAGTCGCATCCATTTCTACGCCTGACGCCAGAACGATTGTGATTTCCCCTTTTGATAAAAAATCCATTCAAAACATTGAACGAGCCATTCAGGTTGCTGATGTCGGTATACAGCCAAACAATGACGGAAATGTCATTCGTCTTCCCGTGCCCCCGCTTAACGAGCAACGCCGTAAAGATATCGCCAAGCAAATTCACAAAATGGGCGAAGACGTTAAGGTAGCCGTTCGAAAAGTAAGACAGGATTTAAATACTTCTGTTAAGAAAGAAGAAAAAGACAAGATTCTTTCCGAAGATGATTCTAAAAAAGCCCAAGAGCTGATTCAAAAAAATACCGACGCTTATTGCAAGCAGATCGATGAGAAGGTCGCAAAAAAAGAAAAAGAAATTTTAACGATGTAATCGTGTTTCTTTTGGGCTCTACTTCTCTTTATAATGAGCCCCCCAAGGGGGAGGCTAGAGGCTTTATCAGCAGGAAACCCATAACAAACTTTAAAGATAAGTCTCTAACCGAAGACCAAATGCGGGTGAGACTAACCTCTTTTCCAGCTTGATGCTGTTATTGCAGTTAAAGCTTTCATGAATCATCAAGGAAACATTTTAGAAAATGGGTGCCGCTGGCTTTGGTTTGGTTTCATTTTTAATAAGGGTCACCTTACAAGGCTCATTTGGATTGTCTTGTAATTTGTTGCCGTCGATAGAAAGCGAAAAATTTAGGTTCATAGGGATCTTTCCAGAGTAGTTTGAGTCGTTTTTAGTAAATGAAAACCCGACGCTCCCATCGCGCATGACACGGACAGTAGCGTCCGAAATAAGTCTGGCTGGAGTGTCGTCTTTTTTAAAACCGAGTTTATCATTTGAACGGCCATTGTATAGAGCCACCACAAAGCTCTGAGTGTTGTCGCGTTTGCATTCAATGATGCTCTCTGCATTTGTAGTGTCCAACTCCGCCCCCAGCTGGGAGCTAGCAGTTAAGAGATTTTCAGAGTTACCGATATTGCCGCCGTTTTTTTGCACGCAGGCAGATAAAACATCAGGATTGCTGTTGAGGTAAGGAAAATGCGCATGAATGCTCCCTTGAAAAATGAATGTTGAACTAACTATTTAAACTGTATTTTGGAAGAATGCTGAGGATTATACCGCCCTTCAGCGGCGTCTCCCTCTATTTGAAATATTGTACTATCCTAGACACTGAACATCATAATTTTACCAAACCGTTGGCGATTCTTGCATGGGCAATTCCTATGAATTTTACTATATTTGGTGTTGTTATTTCAAGACAAACAGCAAATTTTAAGAAAAATTAAAATCTTGAAAGACATGAAAAGCACAAGAAGCACAAGAAGCACAAGAAGCACAAGAAGCACAAGAAGCACAAGAAGCACAAGAAGCACAAGAAGCACAAGAAGCATAAGAAGCATAAGAAGCACAAGAAGCACAAGAAGCATAAGAAGCATAAGAAGCATAAGAAGCATAAGAAGCATAAGAAGAGCGTTTTCAATGTGAAGCGCCTTAAAGGTCATTTATTTGGCTTAAAAGCCCTATATTGTATCATTTAATTTGTTGTTGGCGTCTATTGTTGGGGGTATTTGGAAGTAGACTCGAAATCAATTCTACTGGTCTACTATCTTAGCTAATTGCATGTTTTGAGTGGAAAAACTCTATGATTTTCACTTGAAGTTGGTGGTGAAAGCCATGGCAATATTGGAAGATTGGATTTTTCCAGCTAGTCTTGGTCCGAATAAAAGTAGGGATTTAGCAACCATTTCTGGGAAAATAATAGGTCTTTCCATGTGCTGTTTTGGAAGCGCCATTTTATTCTAAAAATAGAAAAATTTGAGGTTTTCCATCATAAACATAGGTCATTCCATTCTTCACTACTTTCGTAAAGCTTGGTCTCTGCAGAGAGTTTTAGAGGTTTATGTCTTGGTGAAAAATAACTTCAGAGCCTATGAGAGCGCCTTTAAAAATGGGGCTACCTTTATAAACTCTTTTACTTTGTGTGTAAGCAACACTGATCTACTTTGGATTTCTGTCTTTAAGTGTCCTGCCTCTTAAAATCAGCCATCGTTCCATTCACAAAGCCAATTTTTCTTTTTTTGAGGCGCTCTACCAAGGTGGTACGGTTTAGGCCTAAGAGTTTAGCGGCTTGATTTTTATTGTTTCCGGTACGTTCTAATGCCTGGATGATCAGAGTGTTTTCGATCATTTCCATTAAGACTTGCAAATCCACCCCTTCATTGGGAAGGGAGACTTTGCCTTCACTTGAAGTGATGACCATGAGGGAGGTGGCATCGAAGGTTTCAAAGAGGGGCGTGGGCATATTGCTGGGTGCCTGGGAGGAACTTTCTATGACTGTAGATTCAGCAGCTGGAATTTGCTGGGCTAAATGATGGGAGTCCAAAATCTCCCTAGGTAGCTGGGAAGCGCCGATCATGCCACCGCCAGATAAAACCACGGCTCTCTCGACGACGTTTTGAAGTTCCCTGACATTTCCTGGCCATCGGTAGCTATGCAATATCTTAATGGCATCATGTGTAAATTGGCAAGGTTCGTCCATGCCATGGTCTATGCTGGCTTTGACAAGGAAATGGCTAAGAAGGGCCATGATATCCCCACCTCGTTCTCGAAGTGGCGCCATAAAGACGGGAAGGACGTTGAGGCGATAAAAGAGATCTTCCCTAAACTTGCCATTTTGAACAGCTCTTACTAGATCTACGTTAGTGGCAGCAATAATGCGAACGTCGGCTTCCAGAGGATGATTTCCTCCCAAAGGAGAATATCTTTTTTCTTGAAGAACCCTTAGCAGTTTCACTTGGAGTCGAAGAGGCATGTCACCAATTTCATCAAGGAAAATGGTCCCGCGATGGGCTTCGCCAAAGTAGCCCAGACGTTTTCGATCGGCACCGGTAAAGGCACCTTTTTCATAACCGAAAAGTTCTGCCTCTAAGAGATCTTCAGGAATCGCACCACAGTTTATGGCGATGTAACGGTTGACAGCTCTTTGGGAGAGACGATGGATGGCTGAAGCGATTAATTCTTTACCAGTTCCCGATTCCCCTAACAAGAGCACGGCTCCATTGGATTTAGCAATCTTCAATACAGCTTCCAGGGTATCAACCATTACTGGACTTCTGCCTATAATTTCTGGAAAGGCCTCAAAAACTGAAGTGCGTGTGGGAGCCGCTGCATCCTCAAGAAGCATCGCTCTGGCATCAAAGCCTTGCATCCCAGGTACTCTTGCACTTAGTTCATTCATCGAAGACGATTCCTCCAGCAGGCTAGGTCATAAAAGGTGAAAGAGTAAAAGCATGATCCGCTGGTTTAAAGCAGACAAGGGCCAAAGCCTCGTCCCCAGAAGTGGTCGGGCGAGAGTCGCTGTGTTTTTAGGTTCCTAGGCATTTGTTTCATATTTAGAGTATAGCTGACTCGTGCCATACCTACCAAAAAGTAGATCAATATAAGTGTATTTACTGATAGGAAAGAGACTTCTAACCTAGATTCACTATTGGGAAATGTGGTACGAATTCAAACATGTGAAACACGTAATTATCAAACTCGATAAAATGGAAGGCATTTTTTTTTAGGACTGCTAAACTGTGGACGAAAAGGGAAACATTAATGAATGTTAAGACGGCTCTAGTTCACGATTGGTTGGTCACTTGGCGAGGCGGTGAAAAGGTTCTTCTCGAACTTGCCCGACTTTATCCAGAGGCTCCGATTTATACGCTTTTTTTAGACCGAAGCTGTCTTCCCGATGAGCTTAAGTTGCGTGATATTAGGGTGTTAAAACAACTCAGGAAATGGACTCGCTTTAGAAAAGCATTGCTCCCCATTTTGCCCTTGGCCATTGAATCCTTTGATTTTTCTCATTATGATCTCCTCATTTCCACGTCCTCCTGTGTCGCCAAAGGGGCTAAGAAGCCAGCCCACGGGCGGCATCTGTGCTATATTCACTCCCCCATGCGTTATGCTTGGGACCAAAAAAGAGAGTATTTTGGACGTTTTCTTGATGTCCCCGGGGTCGGCTGGTTGATCGAATGGGGCCTTGCCCGCTTGCGAAAATGGGATGTGGCTTCGGCTGAGAGAGTGGATGTTTTTGTTGCAAACTCTCAGTTTGTAGCGGGACGCGTGAAAGCTTATTACGGTCGCGATGCGGTAGTGGTTCATCCTCCAATTGACCTTCATGGATTTCCCAAAAAAGTTCAAAGTGGCCACTATTTCTTGGTTGCCGGAGCTTTGGTGCCTTATAAGCGATTCGATCTTGCCATTAAAGCGGCTGAGGCTTTGGGAGTCAGGTTGATTGTAGCTGGAACTGGGCCCGAGGAGCTGAGGCTTCGAGCGCTTGCTGGGCCAACGACAGAGTTTCAGATTGCTCCGAATCAAGCACAGTGGGTATCACTGCTTCAAAATGCCCGAGCCTTGCTTTTCCCAGGGGTCGAGGATTTTGGGATGATCGCTATCGAAGCCATGTCTTGCGGCACTCCCGTCATAGCATCAAGAGCTGGGGGAGCGCTAGATTTCATAGTGGAAGGGGTAACAGGCGTTTTTTTTGAGCCTGGCAATCAAAGGGCTTTGGAAGCAGTCCTACAAAGATTTGACGATAGGCATTTTAGCTCTGAGAAAATCTCCGAGTATGCCTTGGGTTATTCTTTGAATGGCTTTAAAGTTAAAATGCAGGTTCAGATAAAAAAGTTGATGGAGTAGGTCTTGAATCGAGAAGCAAAAAATACTTTGATAACGTTTCGCATTCTTATGGATTTAGCGGCAGTGACCGTCGCATGGTTAGGAAGCTTCTTTATTCGCTTTACCCCAGTTTTTCCAGCCCCTAAAGGCATTCCAGATCTAGAGCTCTACGCAAAACTCATCCCCTTTTTATGGGTTCTAACGGTGCTGTCCTTTACCCTGACGGGGCACTATCAAAGAACCGGTAAACATCGCACTCCTTTGCTGGAATCTGTTGACCTTATTCCCGCGTCTATCCTCCTTTCTGTAAGTTTTGTGGCGTTTTCTTATTTTTATGAAGAGTATCGCTACTCAAGGGGGGTGACCTTAGTTTTTATGGCCCTCTCGCCCATTCTCTTGGTGACCGGTAGAAGTTTGATTCGCAAGTTCTTTAGAGCCTGGCAAAAATCTAAAGACCCGGTTCGGGTCCTCGTCATTACGGATCAGAACCTCTTGGCATCAGCCTTGTCGATTATGGAAACCTCTGATTTGAGATCTTACCGAGTCGCTAAAGTCATCTCCATGGGCGAACCATTTCGATCTGGAGGAATAGAGTCCGAGTCCATTCCTGAGTCTTGGATAGATTTTATGGCCACTCACCGTATTGAGTCCGTGATCGTGGCGGTTCCTAATGCCGGCTTTGAAAAATTAAGTCATGGTCTTGGGGTGATGGCGAATCAGGTCGGAAGTTTAAGGATCATTCCTGATGTCCTCAAATACACAAAGTTTACTCCTGGCATTGACTTGATTAAAGGCTATCCGGTCGTCTCCCTTCATGAAAGCCCCCTTTCTGGCTCGGGATATGTGGCTAAGAGACTCTTTGATATTTTCGGGGCCGTTGTGGCACTCACCCTGTTTTCTCCGATTATGATTTTTCTTTCAATTTTAGTTCCGTTGAGCTCACGTGGTCCCATTCTATATCGGCAGCAGCGAATGGGATTAGACGGCAAGCCGTTTGATATTTTAAAGTTTAGATCCATGCCTTTAGATGCAGAAAAGAAGACAGGGGCGGTCTGGGCTCAGCCTACTGATAGTCGAGCTACTAAGTTAGGAAGTTTTATGAGAAAAACCTCCCTTGATGAGCTTCCTCAACTGCTCAATGTCCTAAAGGGAGAGATGAGTCTGGTGGGACCTCGACCTGAAAGGCCTGTTTTTGTCGATCAATTTCGCAGAGAAATCCCAGGTTATATGCTGCGCCATAAAGTCAAAGCCGGTATCACCGGCTGGGCCCAAGTCAACGGTTGGCGCGGAGACACAAGCTTGGAAAAACGCATAGAATTTGATTTATACTATATTCAAAATTGGTCGATCGTCTTGGATGCAAAAATCATATTGATGACATTTATAAGCGGATTTATAAATAAAAATGCCTACTAGCTTATCTTTTTTCTAATCTAAGCCTGATTCTCAGGGTACCTATTATAGGCCCATTGTAGGAGCATGACGTTTTTTAAAGCTTCTGCAGAAGAATTGAGTCAGCTAGGCAACCGAATGCAGCCCCCAAGCTGAGGTTGACTTAACGGTGGCCTCACCAGAGACTCTTCACCAGACAGTTTCTGCCTTGCGGTTCTAGATCGTGTGTAGGTTTCTATGAGTCAATGACAACATCAGTCTTGAGATCGAGGGTTGAGGCGAGGGTGGGATTCAAGAGTTTCAGGGAGTTAGCCTGGACTTTTCTTTCTCTTTCCAACAACATGGCGATAAGATTTTCTTCAGTCTCTATGCTTTTCGGAGCCAGTAGCCTAGCTAGAACGGCGTAAATCAAGGCTAGCAGACACGCAAAAGCTGCGATAAGACTCGCTGTTGCAAACCAGTTGAGATGCTCCTGCCACTTAAACGAGGATAAATTTTGAATCCAAGGTTTTAGAAAATTCATGTTTCGTACCCCCAAAAAAACCAAAGTTTCCACTCCTTGGTGGAACTTCACTATTTTAAACCGTCTTGAGCTTATTGATAAGTGTGGATTCGAGGAGTCTACTTTGATAGGTTTGCCAGGCAAAGTGAGATGAGGTTTAAATTGAACGCAAAGCGCATTCTAGGTGAACTAGCTGGAGCTTCCTTAAGAGCTCTTCCAGCCGAAACAGCCCATGACCTCGGCATGTTCCTATTAAAACATCGCCTGGCCCGGTTTCTTCCGCAGCCCGCGGACACCCTGGAAGTCCCCCATGATTTAGATCTCCATATGGGGATTCCTGGATTGGGAGATCTGGCTCACCCTATTGGGCTGGCCGCTGGTTTTGACAAGAATGCGGTGGCCCTCAGGGGTTTTGAGGATCTTCAGTTTTCTTTTCTAGAAGTGGGAACCGTTACGCCCTTAGCTCAGCCGGGAAACCCCAAGCCACGCATGTTTCGGTCTAAATCGGAATATTCCCTGATCAACCGTATGGGATTTAATAACGACGGTCACCGAGCCGTCTATGATCGTGTAGAAGGTTCTCCATTAAGTGTTCCTGTGGGAGTTAACCTGGGAAAAAATAAACAAACGCTTACAGAACATGCAATTTCAGATTATTTGAAAGGTTTGATTCACTTTAAAAACTTGGGTTCCTATATTGTGATCAATATTAGCTCACCCAATACTCCAGGGCTTAGAGAGCTAGCAAACCCCGAGTTTATCCGTAGGCTTAAGAGTGAAATCGAAATGCAGGTTCCCGAACTCCTTAAAAAAGTATGGATAAAGTTAGATCCTGACTTACCCCGAAAAGAGTTTTTAGCGTTAATCGAAACCATCACTGAGGAACGATTTGCGGGGCTTATTTTAAGCAATACCCACCGCGTTACATGGCCAGATGCCGGCGGGATGAGCGGGCATGTCCTGTCTCACCTCTCATCAGAGCGCCTCACTTGGGCCTATGAGGTTCATCGGGGGGCACTGCCCATGATCGGGTCTGGAGGGGTGATGTCGGGAATAGATGTATTTCATAAGCTCGCTCGCGGGGCTAGTGCGGTTCAAATCTATACAGCCCTTGTCTATCGGGGACCTTGGGCTGTTTTACATATGCTGGAAGAGTTCAAGGCAGAAATGCTCCTTCATGGATACACGAGAGCTTCCGATGTTGTAGGGTGTCATTATCGGGATTAGGGGAGCGAGTCATGAGTATCAATCACGTCCGAAGAATTAGAGGCAGTATTTCTGGCTCCATCGACGTCACGCCTTTAGAAGATTTGGTTATTGCTCACCCGTGGTTTCAGCGACTAAGACGGGTGAGACAAACGGCTTTTTTAAATTTAGTTTTTCCGGGAGCTAGTCACTCCCGTTTTGAACACAGCATCGGCGTCATGCATCTGGCAGGGGTTGCTTGGGAGAAAATCAGGCAAAATCAGTACCGCCTTGAGCTAGCGACAAAAAAATACAAGGACTTCTCCCATCGGGAAGAAACTACCTCGGCTGGCCAAGGACTTCACGGCGTTTTGTATCCGACATTTGAACTCTCAAAGAAAATTTTCCATTCCGAATACGTTTATGAGGCCCTTCGTCTAGCAGCTCTCATGCACGATATGGGGCATGCCCCGTTTTCCCACTCCGCAGAGCGCTTCTTGCCTTCAGCAGGGGCTATTTTAGAGCAAAATCCGTCCCTCCCAGAATATCTCAAAACTTGGTTGGAGAAAAAATCGAAACGAAATAGTACTAAGCCTGTAAGTCATGAAGTTTTTACCATTTTAATCATCGATCAGGTTTTAAGAGAAATTTACGAAACCCATAAAAATCTCCCTTTAGTCGTCGATCCTCAAGATGTGATCTCAATTATCAGCACCTCGATTTCCCCGAAATCAGGCTCACCCCTGGTCGCTTTAAAAGCCCAAAAACTCTGCCATGAGATTGTTTCTGGTGAGGTGGACATCGACCGTATGGACTACTTGGCCCGCGATTCTAAAGAAGCAGGTGTCGTTTATGGCATTTTTGACGGGGACCGCATCCTGGATTCTCTTTGTATTTACTATGATACTGAAGAAGATAACCTCCATCTAGCGATTCAGTTTTCTGGGCTTGCAGCCTTTGAAGATTACCTGCGAGCGCGGCAGTCCATGTATCTGCAGCTTTACTTTCATAAGACCTCGGTCGCCGCCGAAGCCATGCTTCAGTACATGATTGAGTCCTTGAATGATTGGCGACTGCCGGGAGATTTAGCAAAGTACTGTGCGGTGGACGAATGGAATATCGTTCCCCTTCTGGAAGAGCAGTCAAAGACCATCATCCCCGATCCTAAGCGGCGGGCCCATTTTAAGAAGACGATGGAAGATTTAGTCCTCAATCGCCGATTGTGGAAGCGAGTCTATGAGATTTCAGGAAATTCTAACGCGGTGGCATTTGATCCGTCTTTGGAGCGAGCCAAGAAAATTCTACAGGATCTAGGTTTTGAATTTCAGCAGATTTCAAGTGCCAGCTACTTGACCAAATTTCGGGAGCGAAAACCCCACGAAATGAGTGCCAACTACCTAAGACTAATTAAGAAGGACTCTAGGCTCTTTCCAAGAGTGGTGCCCATTGAGGATTTTTCTTCCATCGTGTCCCAAAAGTCGACCGTGCACATTAGCCGCCTTTATGTGGAACAGATGGAAACTCCTGCTGGAAACTCTGTCGCTTTAGCAAGATCTGCCCTCATTGATGGATTAGACAATGAGTAGTCAAGTCAACTTTGGGTCTTGTTCCTGTTTTGTACGATCATAAACTTGATGCTTGCCTGAGCATTTTCAAAACTATAGCCAAATTGACTCTCTAGATTTCTATAAGCGTCGCGAGCCTTATTGAGGTCTGATTCAGAGAAGTCTTTTTGTTCTGATGTGTCAAGGGACATCATGGCCTTTAAGGCGTGATCAATTTTGTCTTTTCTCTCTTTATAGTAGTGGGCTTTGATGGCGTCTAGGAGATCCACAAAGATTTCCGAAATGACGATATCTTTGTCGGGGTTTTCTATTTTTCTGGCCGCAATCCTAGAAAGTAAACTCTTTCGGTAAGAGAGCTTATCGCCTCCTGGCACCTTAAGAAGTTTTTCAACGTCTTCCATAATGGCCTCGCTAGGTTGGGAATACTCACCCGTCGCGGCATCTTTAATGCGTTGGTTTTTAATTTGGGCGACGAGGTGATCCACATAGCGTTTTAAAAGGCTGTCGTACTGGGTTTCATCGATGAGGGATAGAGAGGAAAGGAGTTCTTTTTCAAAGAGAGCCGTATACTCCTCTTCGATGATCTTTATAAACCCGGCGGCGTCATGATACCCGCCCCTTGGCTCAAACTGAAGAAACTCGTAGATCGTCTTATCGCGAGTAAGGTCCCGTAACTCGTTAAAGATATCCATGGCAGAAAGCGTCTTTTTGATGCCTATTTGACTAGCACGGTAAAGCAGGGCGCGTATTTCTCGCGGACTTGCCCCAAAGCGTCCTTCATAGACGATCATGCCCCTTGATTCCGCCAAAATGGTCGGATAAAGCTCTTTCAGGAGCTGCTTTTGATCCATTCTAAATTTGGAATCCAGCACCATGCCACTATAGAGCTTAGCTTTAGATAGCGGGTCGAGTTTTGCGATAGCCGATCTGTGCTCGCGGTCGTAGATTTCTCCATCCGGTTGCTTTAAGCGGGTCATGACCGCCCAAGTGGACAACATTTGCAGGGCATAGGGGCCCACTTTGACGCTTTTCTTAAGAACTTCGATGTCTTTTTTATAGATGGCCATTTCATCTTGAATCTTTAAAAGATAAGGAACTGCCACGAGCTCCATGCGGCCCTTGAAAGACGAAAAATCAGGCATCTGTTTAAAAGCATCTAAATGCTTTTCATTAGAAGTCGCGATATAAACCACATCCAGGTGGGCTGATCCAGATCCTAAATTGATCAAACCTTTTTCGATCGTAGAGATCAAATACTTAAACGTCTCGACCGGGCGTTTAAGCAGATCTGAAAACTCCAAAAGTCCCCGATTGGACTCGACCAATTCGCCACCTGCTTCGTAAAAGCTGATGGTTTGAAGGACGGAGGGTATATTAGAGATGTTTCGGTCCATGGTCAGCTGCTTTTCCTGGGCATCGATGCGCAGTTGCGGCTCTACGGTGGAAATTCCAATCCGGTATTGTTTTGAAAAATAAAATCTTTCGACTTGGATATGCCTAAAGACTCGTTCCAAATTGCCTTGGTAGGCATTGAGTAGATTTTCCATGATTTGCTGATTACGTTTAGACAGAGAGTTTCTTAGGATATGGGGCGGAAGCTCAACGGCCTCGGGCTTGAGGCCTTCTTTGTCGGCAATCGCCTGGCGAAGGAACTCTTCACGAAAGGGCATAGGGAGAAGGAACAGCGGATTTTCTTTATACTCAGAAGCTATTTTAGAAGCGATTTTGGAATCATCAAGATGGGCATAAGACTTAGAACTCTCAGCACTCGAGATTTTGCCCGAGTCAAAACCAATAGGAGAGAACTCGCCTTTCATGGAAGGAGTTGCGGATCTGTCCGTTGGGAAAATCCAATTGAAACGATAGACAGCTCCTTCGCTCGTCTCTGAGTATTTTTGCATGGAGTAGGCTACCGCATCGACGGTGGACGATTTGGAGCTGCCATTGGGGCCATGAAGCAAGATGAGTTTGGAATACTGACCTTGTTTGACATAAGACTGAAGAGTCTTGTAGATCTCGCTTTGGACGGTTTCTCCCCCAATAATCGGATCACCCTTCTCAGTGCCGATATCAAAAATCTTATATCGCGTCGTCTTGAGATTTCCGGAAGCCGTCTCCTTGGAACCAAAGTAATCAAAGGAATCGATGATGTATTTACACGCATCACGAATATGCTGACGGGGGGATGCCCTAACTCCCTCGAGAAACTCTTGAAACGTCAAAGTGACATCTTGTTTTCGGTGGCGATCTTCTAACTGGGCGCTCACCTGATGCAAATAATCTTGAGCGTTGTTCATAGCTACCCCCTAGGCCAAGTCCTAATATTACATTTACCCTATGATACCATTGACTCCTCCAAAATGCTCTTAGAGCTCAGAACTTATTTGGAGCCATGGGAGTTTCCCGGATAAAATCGAGTCCGTGTTCCTGGGACCAATGGCCTTGGGCTTTCTTGGAATTTAGGTGTAACTGAAAAGACTGGCATACCGTCGGTCTGAGCACACAAAAGTGACATTGTTGGACCGAGGCTTCCAGCATTCGACGTTTAGCACATAAAAGCCTCAGTTATAGTAATATAAAACCCTAACTTTCCGAAATCATTGCAACAACAGTTGGTGTCGCCGCAGAAGATGCGTGCCCTTGTTTGAAAAAGCGGGTGAAAAAGCGGGTAGGCTAGACTACTATTTAGGAGAGCACTGCCTACCTTCTCGCCTCAGACGCGAGACCGCAATTAAGAAGAGGCTTTGGGGGGAGTTGTTTTTGAGTTATATGCGATAGTAGCTATCTGATCATATTTCAGATAAAGAATGAGGTGTGTCATGGATCTTTTAGGGATCAATTTCGAAAAGATGCAAAAGTCTTTCGCGCCTGTAGAGGATTCGTTAACGCGCCGGCCCCCTCTAAAACCCGAAATTTTAAATGATTCGCTTGCTATGGAACCGCTACATGAAACTTATGCAAACTTGCTCAGGCAAGATCGCTGTTCATTTCCCATTTCATCGATGCTGGTTGGCTGCTTGGAAAAACTCCAAATAGCCAGAGCCGTCATCTCCCTGGGCCTAAATTAGGACCTAGCTGGCCCTATTTCTATTAAATTCCTTAAGTTCAAAGCTGCATTTAAGTCTCTATCAAGTGAAATGCCGCAGTCGCAGGTGTAAACTCTTTCTTTTAAAGAAAGATCTTTTTTTATACTGCCACATGAGGAGCACATTTTAGAGCTTGGAAAAAACCTGTTTGCCACGACAAGAATGTTTCCATACATCTGTGATTTGTATCCAAGTTGTCTTC
>CAXNGG010000005.1:0-21119 GCA_964201885.1 Oligoflexales bacterium | reverse complement strand
GTTTTTGGGTTCCACAGCCTTCGCGGAAGGGTTGAACGCAAAGGAAGTTTCCCGAGCTATTCCTTCGGTACCCTCGGTCAATCTAGCTAGTTTTTGTGAGACGAGCTTAACTAAGTTTCCAGGGCGCATTGAACCTTCTAATATAGCGCAAATATGTAACCGCGTGCAGGTGTTAGAAAGCTGTGAAAGCGAAAAGGGCATGCCTATCTTTCATTTTGATTCCAAGCCCCTAGAAAGCCAAATAGATGGTCAGGGCCAGCGTGTGCTGGCTATTGCTTTGATTCACGGGGATGAGTATGAAAGCGGATCTGTGGCAAGGCGCTGGATGCAGCGAATTTCTGATATTTCTGCAAGAAATCATTGGCGCATCATTCCCCTTGTCAATCCGGATGGGTGGATGAAGGGTGTGAGAACCAATGCTAATGGGATAGACTTAAATCGAAATTTCCCATCGAATGACTGGGAGAAGAACGCCATTTCCGCATGGAAGTCTGGCAAAGACCACGGGGATGCCAGAAAGTTTCCCGGAAACACCCCAGGCAGTGAAAAAGAAGTGCGCTGCATCTCCAAGCATATTGAGATTTATAAGCCTGATTTTGTGGTGAGCATTCATACACCCTATGGTCTTTTGGATTTGGATGGTCCAACAGAGATCGACTTACCGGAGTTGCCATTTTTGTCATGGAAGAGACTTGGTACATTTCCAGGAAGTCTTGGGAGGTATCTTTGGGTGGACCGAAGAGTACCGGTCATGACGGTTGAGCTTAAAGATTCAAAGATTTTATCTTATTTTAATCAAATTGATAAACTGCAAGATACAGGTGGCGTGCTAGCCTTAAAACTCAATGCTAATCGAAATCCACTTTAGCCCAAAAAAGTACATTTTAGGTTTCCTGACTCGTCTAAGCTTATCTAAGCGATGATGACGTTTTTGAGGCGTATTGAAATGAGCGATCCAAATTGAAGATGGTTAGCTCTTTCTAGCGTTTTTAAAAGCAAATTTGGCCTGTTGATGACACGATGGGAATTCAATTTTTTGGCACTAAAAAATAAAACAGTAGTGAGCCGAGAAAGATAATAAAAGGAGTGAAGCTCTTTGCTCTTTGCTCTTTTGACTTAGACCAAATTGTATTTGTTGGGTTTCTTCCCAAAAAGTCGCAAGGCATTTAAAAATTCGGGGTTTTCTTTAAGATTTAGAGATGTGTTTTTCCCCTAAAATAGTTCCATCAGGTAAGAGAACTTTGACTCTGAGGGCTTCAATGGCATCCGGAAGATTTTGTTTACAGCTCCAAGTGTGGAAGCTAAGCTTTTCATCTCTACCTTCAATATCACCTAAAGGTATGCTGTCTACCAATTTTTCATTGATATACCATTCATGAATGAGATTTGTCTTCACTTTGCGGGCGGCTATCACAGGAGACATAAAGCAAACTCCATCCTTAAAGACGGGCCCGTTAGATTCAATTTCTTGTATAAAGTTTTTTCCATCGAAAGTGGAGCGTTCAAAGAATCCTGCCTTTTCGAGCCAAATGCAAACCAAAGGAAAGCGAAAAGAGGTGATTTGAAAAAAACTCCCCATAGACAGAATAAAACTCAGCGCAAATGGACCAAATGAAGGGAGTTGCCACTGCTTTCTGGCTGCTGCTAGCCATGGAAAGGAAAGAATCCCTGCTAAGAGCCAAAAATAGCGGTAGAACTGACCAATCATGCCAGGAAAAAGAACACCAGAAAGGAAGCTCAGCGTTAAAAGCCCTGCCCAAGTCCTGAGCAGAGCTCTGCCTGCTGGTCGGGAGGTGAGGTGATGAAACCAGGGGTCCCAAAGGGTAAGGATGGCAAGGAATGTCGTGACCCCCAAGACGAACCATGCGTCGCCCAAATACAGCATGGGCAGTGAAAACATCATAATAGTTTGGGACCAAGTTTGAAGTGAGGCGCTCGAAACCCACTCTAAGGACTTCGCACCCTGGAAACGATGAGTGACTGCGTTTCGAAGGACTTTGATTTCTTGCACAAGGGCAAGAAGCATGGAGGCGAGAATGACGACCACAGCAAAAATCGCTATTTTCAGAGACTGGGAAAAATCTCGGCTCATAGATACCCCTGAAAACACTCCCCAAGTAAGGGAAATCCAGGGCCATAGTCTTTTTATCCATTCCATAGAAGAGCCTCCAGGCTTATTTTACATTGCTTTTTGAGTCGTTTGCGATACTTTTCCATTAAGCAAGGTCGACGAATTCTAAATATTTTGATGGCCCCAGGCGCTCATTTTACGTTCTAAGGAGGTTTTGATGGCGGCAGACCCGGATCGTCCCCGCACTTGGCGGAAATGGAAAAAAGGTCTTTGCGAAGATTGCCAGGCATTTTGCTGCCGTATGCCGGTTGAAGTCACCCCAAGTGATTTGATCCGCATGGGTATTTGCGGGGAATTTGATTTTGAACTCGGGACCAAGCATGTTCTAAAAACCTTTAAAACTAAAATTCGATCTTTTTCTAAAGTTTCAGAAAAATATACTTTGGAGCAGCATAGCAACAGAGACTGTTTATATTTAGACCAAAACCGAAGATGTTCGATATATGACCGAAGACCTGACACGTGCCGCAGCCATCCCTTGGTGGGGGCTAGGCCGGGTTTTTGTGCCTATGAAAAGAAGATTTAACATTATAGGATAGTTTTTCATGGCCGAAGGATCCTAAGTTAGAATTTATTTGGTTGGCGGCTTTTATGGTTATAAATTAATTCTAGTAAGCAGGTTTTTTAGATCTGGGCTTCCTGTGGATTTAGGGGGTTATGCCCCAGCGAGAATGGCTGTTAGGTTTGTACTAAAAGAAAGGAGATTACTCATGCTAAAAGGATTTCGAATTTTAGGGTATTTAGAAGCGGCGTCGTTTTTGGGTTTGCTTCTGATTGCGATGCCTCTGAAATATGTTTGGGGTGAGCCACTAGCGGTCAGGATTTTGGGGAGCCTTCATGGAGGCCTTTTTGTGGTCTATATCATGGCGGCTTTGTTTTTAGCCGAAAAACTCAATTGGTCCCTAAAAACTCTTTTCTATGCCTTCCTTGCCGCCGTTTTACCATTAGGAACCATTGTTTTTGACAGGAAATTTCTACGTCACAGTTTGTAACTTACCTCGATCAGGTTGGGATCTTTGAAGAGTTTTTTGAGCTATACGGCCTAGATTTACTATTTTCATCGGTGAGCAGCTAAGAAAGTGAACAATCAATTTCAAGTCTCGAGGCTTTCAAGGAGTCATTTTTGAATGGTCTCTTAAAAGCAGAAGCTGCGCCCTCTAAACCTCGCCCTCAAAACTTCAGATGTTTAGATGGCCCAAGGGCTTCTGTTAAGGTCGCTATTTAGGCACCGAGCTTCTTTTCTTCGTGAGCCTGATGTTCACAGTCTTCATCATGAATGTGTACATCTAACGACAGCTTCGAGAGCGTGTCATCTTCTTTGTGTGATTTGCTTTGTTTTTTGGCGATGATTTTGTTGGCAACATTGTCGCCTTTTTCTACTACATAAATGTTTCCGACGAGAGATTGCTTCTTTTCTTCGTAAAGGTTGAGACTTCTTTTTAGTGACGCAACAAAGGGATTGTAGAATATCGGATCAAAGTGCTCTAAAGCATTTATCTCAAGGAGTCTTAAGGCTTCTTCTGCAGGCAGGGCGGGCTTGTAAACGCGTTCCATGAGGAGCGCAGAATAACTATCGGCGATGGCTACAATTCTGGCAAAGGGATGAATTCCGTTTTCAGGATTTTCTTCAATGCGCCCTTTTTTACCATAAGGATAGCCTTTTCCTGAAAAACGTTCGTGGTGCTGAAGGGCTACTTCGGCGACAATTTTTTCAATGGAAGCACCTTCTTCAATGGATTTTTTGATCACTTTGTAGCCGAGAATGGCATGGGACTTCATGATTTCAAATTCTTCAGGAGTGAAGGCGCCAGGTTTGTTTAAAACAGAATGGGGAATGCAGGCTTTGCCCGCGTCATGGTAGAGGCCACATTGGGCTAGGATTTCGGCGTTCTTCTGATTGAGTTTGCTTTGGTAAGCCTGTTTTCCCATGATTCCAGAAAACATGGCTACAGCCGCGGAATGATCGTAAAGGCTCGGGTCAATTTGAATCATTCGCGAAAGGGTGGCAATCGCATAGTTATTATCCATAAGATTTGAAACCATAAAAGAGGCAGCTGCGGCAACTTTGCGAGTGGCCTCCTCATTGAGGCCGCCGCGGAGGACCATTTGACTTGCACTGCTTAAGTTTACGAAAGATATGAGTGTTTTAGAATCAAGCGCCGGTTCGCGTTCGATCAAGCGTCTGATTTTGAGATCGCGCACGGAATCAATTACACGCGTAAATTTGGAGTGGTCGGCTGATTGAACACATATTTCAACTTCCGAATCATCTTTTATCGAAGCAATCCAGATATGCTTTAAAAGTTCCTTAGAGAGCTCTGTGGCTTTGATATATTCGACCATTTCTTCGTCGACTCGAATAAAGATCGAAAAATCAATAGCAGGAGCTTCATAGAGGAAGTGAAATAGCTCCATCGAAATAGGCGTGAATTGACGCCGATCAAAACTATCAATGGGAAAAACCCGACAGCGTTTTCGTGTCGCTTCTTTAATAATGAATTTTTTGCTGTTCAACTTCATGGGCGCCTCAAAGTCTATCGGCCTACCTTTTCGGTGTAAAATAGAGTCCCATGAGTGAGAGTGACAAGTAAACAGATAAGGCGTTAATTACTTTGAGAAAAAAGAGCCGGCTTAGAAAGATAATTGGGGGCTTGTTTAAATATCGAGTAGAATTTTAAAGGTTTATTCTAAAGGCTGCGCTAGCCACTTAGAATCAAACTTTTGCATAATTTTGAGTACTCGCGAGGGCGCCTCGATAAATGAGTTAAGATAGACCCGCTCAGGAATTATCTTCTGGCTGGTGGTAGATAGGGTGAAGGATGCTCGGTATTATTTGCCGGGTTCTTTCCTTCGGATTCACTTTCCTGCCTTGAATCTTGTTGGTAGTCACCATTGATCTCGTTTCCATTGGCCGTTTCGTGATTCATAAATCTCCTTAGTATTCATATCTTACGGTAAATAATTCTTGACTTTGATCTATTATACAGCCCAGTCATGCACGATTACAAATCCACCGTAAACATAGCTCATTATTTTACTTAATTTTTGCCTACACAATCCGAGAGGTTATATAGATGGAGGATTTATTTATATGACTCAAATGGCCCGAATGCGACCTGTCAAAAAAATAAAGAGCGAGGAATATACCAATTTCAAACTCATCGATGGCTCTCATCCTTTTAAACAAGCGGCTCCCCTGTGTTATGTGGATTACCAAGCTAGGGTTCGTCATGGGGGGAAGGTCTCTTGGTTTAATTTTGAGTTGGCAAGAACCATGGGACTCCTTCCTACCAGCCACGGCAATGAACTTAATCCTGAACTTGAGGCCGCCATTTTAGATACATTTTCCATGATCATTATTAACGAGCATGACATGATACATGGGAAAAAATACCCAGAACATGAAATCAAGAAGGGTCGCTATATGGCGACCCGCTATTTGCAACTTCAGCATAAGTCCAAACAAGGCGTGACCTCTGGGGATGGACGATCGATTTGGAATGGGCATGTGACCCATGAGGGAGTGACCTGGGATATATCTAGCTGTGGTACAGGGGCGACTTGCTTGTCACCGGCAACCGACAAACATGGGAAATTTTTTAAGACTGGTGATAAAGACGTTTCCTATGGATGCGGCTATTCAAAACTACATGAAGGTCTTTTGGATGTTATTTTTTCTGAGGTGTTGGCTGCGAGAGGGGTGAGGACGGAAAGAATCTTGGCCGTTATTGAATACCCGGGTGCGTTTGCCGTTACTGTTAGAGCGGGACAAAACCTCTTTCGGCCATCTCATTTCTTTAATCATATCAAGCAAGGTCGCATTGATCGCCTCAAAAGCGTACTAGATTTTTATATCGATCGCCAGATTCAAAATAAAGTATTCCCAGCAGAACTTAGCGGTAAAGATAAATACCAATATTTTCTACGCTGGGTCTCGGAGCGTTTTGCGGAAGCCAGTGCCAGGTTTGAAGAAGACTATCTCTTCTGCTGGATTGATTGGGATGGCGACAATATTATGGCCGACGGGGGAATCATCGACTTTGGTTCTGTAAGGCAGTTTGGGATCTTTCACCACGAATATCGCTTTGATGATGATGAACGCTGGTCTACTAATATTAAAGAGCAGAAGATTAAAGCTCGTTATACAGTCCAAGTATTTGCACAGTGTGTCGATGCCGTAATGAATCTCTCAAAAAGAGGACTAGAGTCCTTTGAAAACTCTGCAGCTTGCCAGCTTTTTGACCGAAGCTTTAAACGCTATAAATCCAAATTTTTGCTTGAAAGACTGGGATTTTCTGCCAGTTTTGCGGAAGAAGTCGCCCATAAGAATCCCGGTTGGTTTAGACTTTTGCAACAAAGTTTCTATCATTTAGAAATGAAAAAATCTTCTTCCGGGGTTGTCAAAGTTCCTGACGGCAAGACTTGGATACCTCTATACAACATGCGCAGTTTTTCCAGAGACTTGATCGCCAACGCTCTCAAGGACCATGGAGAAGGGGTGCAGCTAGCAAAGTTGTCGTTAAAAGTGTCTACGCTCCCCGCAAAGTTTAACAAACTCGAGCCCACTTCATTAAATGATCATGTGGAGCGCATTTTAAAAAGCTTTCGTATCGGTTTGGCTTACAGCCAAAAGTCTAAGGTAGATCAAGAAAACACGACTGAAAGAATTTCTGATAGAGCCTGGAGTCAAAACCACCCCCAACGCATTACAGGTGATGGTGCTTGCCTTGTAGCAGAATACATCCAAAGAAAACGCTCCGGGGTTTCTAGAGAGGTTATATACCAACTGGTGCAGATGTTTGTGCGTGATCAAGTGCGCGGGGGAGTTGTAGATATGGACTGTGGACGTTTGCCAGAGGCAAGAACGGTGGCCCTCATGACCTCAAAGATTAATAAGATTTTAAAAAGCTATAGGGAAGGTTTATGACACGTGGGCTTGATGTCTGGCTTTATAGCTCCGATGATGCCGAGCTGAATTCTCAAATGGATGAAGATCTCTATGCAAGTCTTTTGAGAACTCACCCCCATTTGACCTTTATTTCATCCCATAAATCCACAGCAGAAGCTCATTTTGAGCTGTTTCAGGAACGATTTTCTAGGTTTGGGTATTGCCACACGTCTTTGCTCTCGCCCGATCTTCCTTTCAATCAAAGCGTTCTTTCCAAGGCCTTACGCTCAGATATGATCTACCTGGATGGGGGAAACACCTACTATTTTTTAGAAACCTTGAGAAAAGCCAAGCTTATGCCAAGCCTGAGGGAATTCGTAAAAAAAGGTGGGGTCCTAGGTGGGACCAGTGCGGGGGCTATTATTTTAACACCCAACATCAATACCGCGAGCTATCCCGCCACGGATCATGACGAGAATGAATCAGGGCTTGAGGATTTAACGGCACTTGGTGTCGTAGGTTTTGAGTTTTATCCACATTGGGTAGATCAGCCTGCCTACAATGAAGCGCTGATAGAGCAGTCTGAGCTCATCGATGTTCCCATATATGGGGCTCCTGATGGCGGCGGTGTGAGAAGTCACGCCGGGCGGCTGACCTTCTATGGCGACGTGCATGCCTTTGTAGATGGGAGCAAAATTCGCCTTAATCCCTCCCACTAGACGTTCTCAATGGGAGGGACGGCTTACGTTTGAGCGGGTAACTTCAAAGAGCGTTTATACGACAACAAACTATGCCCGCAATAGCAGCACGGCATAGCCTTTGGGTGTTTGAACAGCAAGTATTTGAGTTCGAGTTGCAGCCTGAACAGCCTCTTTTCGGCGATCAAAAATCACCAGTGTTCCCTCTGAAAGCCCAAGCCTTTCGAGGTAAGCCTCCAGTTGCTTCAAGCCCTGGGGCAGCGGGTCGGGTTTGCCTTCGGCCCAAACTTTGAGCTCAAAGGCCTCACGCTGCCAGGCTCGCGAAGACATGGCGTTGGGTGATGGCCACCTTACCAAAACGTCGATGCGCCCTCGCCCTACGCCGTATTCGCGATCGATAATTCCACCGCCATTCACCACCCGCTGCAACCACGCCATAAATACAAGTTGTGCCGCAGCTTCATTGTAATAGCTGGAAGAAAGCATAAACTCTGCATTTTCCGCCCACCACAAGGAAAACTCCTGCACAATAACATTCACGTTGAGCAGACCATCTGGAGTGACGAATGACTTGCGCTCGAAATCGATGATATCGGCAGCGCGCGATGCAAGAACGCGCACAATGATCTCGCGGTAAATAGGATTGGAAATGCGCGTGGGAGGATTGGTTGCAATAATTCCCAAATCGCGCACGTAAGAAACATCGTCGTCATAGGTGGCGTCGGCACCTGCTATAAGTCCCGCAAGCACAGGTTCAATGACGCGCTGCACCCGAACTTCGGTAAGCTTGTCCACAAGCGAATCGAGATGGGTTTGTCTTTCCAAAATTAAATTTTGCGCGGCTTTTTCTATATCGAGAGCACTGATGGTTTGCGTTGCCGGGATTCCCATTTTGGACACCACTTGGTTGGCAAGTGCGTTCACAAGCCAAGGTTGGCCCTCGGTCAATTCCCAGGCCTTCGCTTTTGCCTCGGGTTCGAATTGTTGGCCAGTGGCATCGGTATGTTGCTCATAAAGTTCGCGGACCTCGACCTCGGTAAAATTCGCGAGTCGAAGGGAGTCGGATTTGATGTTGAACGGACTTGATGTTCCAAGCCTCGGATTTCCCCCCGAGAACACTTTATAATCGCGCACATTGCGCATTCCACACAAGACAACACTTTGTGGAAATGCACGCGGCCTGTCATTAAAGCCATCGCGAAGCTGATGCAGCACACTGATAAGCGATTCATCAATGAGGGCGTCAATTTCATCAAAAAAAAGAACAAGCGGGCGAGGTGAAACTTCAGCCCAATGGCATAAAAACGCTTTTATACGGCCGACGTTTGGCAAGTTGTGAGCCTTGGGGCATTGCAGTTCCAGGGGCAGATGCTGGCGTGAGGCACTTAAAATCGACTCGATTATCACCTCTTCTACCTTTTCAATGTTCGAGCCGTACGCCCGTCCCATCTCGCACGAGAACTTCAGCACCGTAAATTTTCCTTCTGCGGTAATCGCAGTAGCCAGCGCCTCAAGGGTTGTGGTTTTTCCCGTCTGACGGGGTGCATGGACAACAAAATAAAGTTCCTTCTCAAGGAGCGCACGAATATCCCCCAGGCGTAAAAGGGGATCTAGCATGTAGTGTTTATCGACTCGACAAGGTCCTGTGGTGTTGAAAAACTTTGCCATCGAAAACTCCTTAAAAACTCTAAGGACCAAAGTGATGCCCACGAATTTAAATTGTATCACACATTTACCTATTTAGCGTCGGGGAAGGGCTCGTGCAGCTGCTTCTTGCTGCTCTTATATGTCCCTGCGTAATATCTGGGGCGCTGCTCTATCAAATCTGACTTAACCCAATGGGGCCTTCACACCTTATTTGCCATCTGAACTTTGAGGCTAAGCAACAAGACTGGGAAGTCGAAGCCTACTCAAAGTCCACTCCAAAATGGTACGTCGCAAATCTCCTTTTGCATTTTCCTTTTTTTGCAGTCTCCTTTTTGCAGTCTCCTTATGCCTGCAAGACAAGCACCGCTTATGTTGGGGTGCTTTGGTTTGGCTTTGGTACTATCTTTGGTACTATCTTTAGTACTATCTTTAGTACTGTTTTTTGGCCTAAAATAGAATAAAAAATCAATTCAAAAATATGAGCAAGCTAGTCTATGCATATGAATAGATCTAGTTGCAAGCTATTTTTAATGTTCCCCCTGTGATTTTTTACTGTCATTCCTTGCAGGAAATACAGTAAAGATAGAATCCTAGAATCTAAATTCACAAACTTATCGTTGTTCTAGTAATTACTGGCAGTTACAAGATAACAGTCGACTGCAAGAACAAGGGTCAAGTTTGAACAAGTTTTTGGTTTAGTGTTTCCTCCAAAAAATACCAGGCGAGGTTCCATGAGTGATTTGATTTCCATTGATGAAGAGCTATTGCGCCTTAAGGCCGTACGTGACGACTTGAAAGTTACAGTAAAGTCAGTTTCGGAGAATATTCTGGGTGAAGCAAGTCAGATTTTGATCGGTACGGCAGAAACTAAAGACGAATGGGGAGCTCTGCACGAGCAACTTCACACCTATAATTCTCTTATGAGCCGAAAGAGTCAGGGTATCTATCCTGATCCAAACTTTCCCTATTTCGCTCGCATTGTTTTAGATGAACCCCAACACAAAAGAGATGTTCTACTTGGCTATGGGTCTCTTGTGGGAGGGCAGGTGAGTTTTCCAATAGTGGATTGGCGAAAGGCTCCCATAGCCCAAGTCTTTTTTGAAAAGAAGTCGGGGGAGATTTTTGAGCAGGAGCTCCCACGGCGCCTTTCCACTGGGATCGTCGCTTCAAGGCTGCTTTATGGCATTAGACGCGGTGAGCTAACCTCGGTATGGAGCGACCAAGGCGAGCGGCTCTATTGGTCCCAACAGACTTGGAAACAAGAGTTTATTCCTTGGACCATTCCCCTTTCAGGTGGTGAGGGCAAAGCGGTGCGAAGCATTGATCCCACCCGAGTATGGTCTGATGCGGATGACACTGAAGCACAAAAGCTTTTAGATGGCGATCAGCGGGAGGTTTTAAATTCACCTTCAGATGAATCTCTTCTCGTATTGGGAGGGGCTGGATCAGGAAAGACGACCGTGGCTCTTCTGCGCCTTGCAAAACTTGTTAAAGGTCTAAATGCCAGCTTTGTTCCAAGCAAATCCATGGTGATCGTGCCTCACGAAGGTTTAAGGCGTCTTTGCACCAATATTCTTTGGACGATGAATATCGTGGACTTGGCCGTTCTTACCTATGACGATTGGATTTCCCGTGAGGGTGCGAAGATCTTTAAAGATTTGCCCAAGAGGATATATAGCTCCACTCCTGCGACCGTTATGAATATTAAGAGATCCAGTGCCATGATCGCTCTATTAGATACCTATATAGCCGACGGATTTAGCTCTGCAAAAAGAGATCTCATGCAAAAGTTTCCTGAAGTTGAGGCGACGGTTACACCAATACAATTTGAATCCCATCAAACTCTCCTTAAAAACTACGATGGCCTCCAGATAGCTGCTTTAAAAGCTTGCTATCCGGCCAATAGAGAGCGGCTTAATCGATTTTTTTCTGTTCAGCACTCAGAACTCTATGATTTAGCGCAAGATCGTATCTCTCTTTTTACGGACGAAAAGCTACTTGCGGGGCTAGTTGATGAAAAAACGGGGGTAACCCACAATTCGGTTAATCAGCTTTTGGAGTATTCCAGAAGGCAGTTCTTTAGCCACCTATCTTCCATCGAAGTTGAGAAGGAGACAGAAGCTCATATTGCTTTAGACGGGCGAGATGAGACGGAGGAGGACGAAGAGGATCTGTATAAGTCTATTGATGTGGAAGATTACGTAGTTCTTTTCCATCTTCTTCTAAAGAAAACAGGTCAAGTGTTTGTGCCAGGCAGAGGAAGCCTTGCCACGTCCAAGTATTTGGTGATCGATGAAGCCCAGGAACTTTCAGAAAGTGAACTTCGGATTCTAGGGCATTCCTTGGAAAAAGGTGGATCCGTTACTTTATCTGGCGATGAAGGCCAGCTCACAACCTCTGAAGAAGCTTTTTTAACTTGGGATAAAGTTCTGGAGGCCATGGGTTTAGAAAGTGTAAAAAGGTCTAGGCTCATGACCAACTATCGATCCACCAAGTCGGTAGCCAACTTTGGACTGCATGTGCTTGGCCCCCTTGCTAAAGAATTGCCCCAGGCAGTGCGCATGGGCCTTCCTGTAATCGTCTCCCATTTTGAAGGTCTTGGGCCTGGGTGCACCATACTGTCCGATACATTGCGGGACTTGGTTCGCCGAGAGGAGAATGCCTGTATTGCGGTTGTATGCAAAGATGAAAAAACAGCTAAGCTTCTGTATCAACTTTTTGAAGATTTAGAGTCGAGTCGGCTTGTCTTAGATGGTAAATTTACCTTTGATCCCGGGATTGATTTTACAACTCTCGATGAGGTTAAAGGACTTGAGTTTGACTATGTTATTATTCCTGATGCCCATTCATTTGTGTATCGTGAGGATCATTTTTCGAGACGGGCTCTTTATGTCGCTCTCACAAGAGCTGTCCATGGGCTTTGGATTTATTCTACCGCAAAGCCGAGCCCTCTTTTAGAAACTTGGCAGCCTTTAGGCGAGGAGCAGGCCCACCGAAAAATGATATCGCCGACCTTGAGTTGAGATATATATTTTGGAACGCCCCGATTCCACTGAAGGACTACTTGACTAAAGTGAGGCAGGCCGTCATGTCAAGGGAGTTAGGGCGGCCGGCCTCACTTAGGCCGCTTTTTTCTTGGCTGAAATTTGCAAAGCAAAGCTTTCCGTCTTCTAAACTCATCAGACCGAAAGTCTTCTGCTGAGTTTCAACTATTTCTTCCTGGTTCAAAACTAAATCTGGAGTCGTCTTCTTATAATAAGCAAATGTTGAATCGTCTTTATAAAAAAAAGAACGAGCATTCTCTGAAACAAAGTTGACCTTGGCAGTGGCATGGGTTCCATCGACTAAGGCGAAACGCCCTGTGGTTAAACGTTTCATGCTCACATTTTTGTCTTGTTGACACTCAGACAGGTTGGTAAATGCCGTGGTAGCTTCTGAATACGTGGACTGGGAAAAGGTCACCTCACGATTGTAAAAGTAAGGCATTCCAAATGAGGGGCTAGCGCAGTGAATGATCCAATTCCCTTGAATACGAGGGGTAATGGTGTCTGAAGAACCGATGCTCGTGTGGAGGACTTCTGTCTCAGGCCCTTGCTCCATATCTTGGCTCTTGGCTCCCAAATGAGCCTCAGGTGCCTCCTTAAACTTTTGGGAATGGGGCGCCATTTGTTTACACGCTGACAATAAAAGCACAACTATTAGACCAGTGAATTTCATATTGTCCTCCCTCAGCAAGAGATCGGCATTTTATAGAGGAAACTAGAATAAATTTAAAAATAGCAGGGGATTGTCCATAAAAGTCATAGCGTTAGGCATAGGAGTTATTTTTCAGAGTTTTTTTCAGAGTTTTTTAAAAGAGTTTTTTGGAGTCAGGCAACGCGTTCAAGCAACGGGTTTAAGTTCTCTCGAGCCTCAAGCCTCGACGATTCCGTTTTCAGCATCACCCAGTAATCTTGGTTGCCGCTTCTGGCTCCACGACTGCATTTCAGATTCTATCGCTTGCCCATCAACTCCAGGATCTCGAGCCACCGCCTTTTTTGCATTCGAGTCGGCAGACAAGGAAACCTGCCTGAGCCCCATCACGTCTCACCCGCACGGAACCTATTTTTCCAGATAGTCTAAATCGTCTCCATAAGTTTCTCGAATAGACACTATCGCCCAAAAGGAAAGACTAAAGGAAATGGCTCCCACAATTTGTGCTGCAGCCAAGGTACCAAAGAGTGTTTTGAGGGAGGTAAATCCAAGGGTAAGGAGGACTACTGAGCCCCGAACGAAATTGGGGACCGTCGTCGTAACGGTAGCCCTAAGATTAGTACCAAATTGCTCGGTAGCAATCATCATAAAGACGGCCCAATATCCCATGCCTATTCCCATAGCGAAGATGATGCCATATAAGAGGCTCGGCGAAGCCCCATGGGCCACGCTGAGGACAAGGGAGCAAATCAGGGCAAAGAACATAAAAATCGCTGCTGCTTTTTTTCGAGATTTCAGTTTTTGAGAAAGGAGCCCACTTGCTAAATCACCAAGGGCGAGGCCACCATACATCGCCATCACGGCGCTTCCTGCACTAACCGGGCCAGTAACGCCCAAATGGACGGCAATTTCTGGCGAGAACGTGACGAGAATGCCAACTCCAAACCAAAGAGGTACCCCAATCAAAATGGATTTTATATACCTGGCAAAACGCTCTTTTTTTACAAAAAGGCTTAAAAATTGCCCCATGGGCACCTGAGCGGACTCGGCTGATTTTTCAAACATTTTCGATTCAAAGGTTTTCATTCGCAAAACAAGTAAGGAAAGTCCAAGGACTCCGCCAACCGCATAAGCCATGCGCCAAGTGAGCAGATTGGCAATGAGACCCGCAAAAACAGCTCCTGACACCCCGATGGCTGCGACTATGGTGGCTCCATGTCCTCTGCCTTTGACAGTAAGACTTTCACTCACCAAAGTGATGGCAGCACCTAGTTCGCCGGCTAGGCCTATGCCAGCAATAAACCGTAAAATAGCATATTGATCCACATTTGTGACAAAGGCATTTGACAAATTCGCCACCGAATAAAGAAGAATCGAGCCAAATAAAACCTTCACCCGTCCGAGCTTGTCTCCCATAATGCCCCAAATGATACCCCCTAAAAGCATGCCTAGCATTTGAGAGTTAAGTAGGAGCACTCCTTTTTCCAATAGGGCATCTCCAGACAAACCAAGCTCGGTTAGGCTTTTAACTCTTACTATGGAAAATAGAATCAAGTCATAGATGTCGACAAAATAGCCAAGCGCAGAAACAAGGACAGCGCCACTTAAGATTTCTTTCCAAGGGGATAATTCGTTTTTTGCAGGGATAGCTGTCATATAGTGTTCCTATTTGCTGAAGAAGGTTTACGGAAGGTAGCCATAGTTTAGGGGCAAGTCTAGCTATAACCGAAAGTCGAAATTTCAAACCAATGATCGAGGCTATTTTTGGTAAAGCTAAAATTAAATAGTGGAAAGAGAGGCAACGAGGGACTTCCTTAACGGCGACTGGGGGCGGAATCCTTTTAGTTTTTCTGATAGGAGTCGGCTTCCGTAATGCTACGCAGTTCGGCAGGATTAAGAATATTGTTACCAAGCTTTAAAAGTTTGTTTGAACTGAGCGTCATGAGACTCCACGAAGACTCTTCGCCCGTTCGCTTAAATTGAATGAGAAAACTATTGGCACCGATCATGGAACGGAGAGCGGTAGGAACATCGTCCTCACGACTCAAAAGGATCGCGTCTTTAAATGGCAAGTTGGCCGGGACTTGTCGACAAGCACTAGGTTCGCCGCGAAAATAGCGGTATGAAAAATTTAAAGGGCCCTGCCTAAACTCGATGTTTAAGCAGCTTCCATCCTGATTCCTAAAGGTCCAAATGCCAGGCAAGATATTTCGTAAAGTTTCCGCAGAAAGTCCTAGGTACTTGGCACTATCGAGGGGGAGGGAGTCTCTTTTTAGAACTGCCGTAACGATGACTTGCCCTCCCCAGCTGAGGTTGAAGGTGGGAAGGCTCTGGGTGGCGAAAGGGCTTTGTCCAACAGTTCCGCTGACGACGCAATTGGTGAGGGCGGAAGCTGTGGAGCCTAAATTTGAGGCTTCGACTTCAAACTCCACCAGTGAGGCTTGAGTTCTGGTTTTTGGTACAAATGTAGAAAACTCGTTGCACTTAAGTCTTGCCTCTGTCGGGATGGCATTTAATTCAGAAACCGAGACAAGGATTTTAGCTGGTGCCCTGCCTTTTCCCTCTATGAGCTTCCACATCTCAATAGGCATGGGTTCCGGCTGCATTTTGATCTGCCTGGATTCATAATACAGAGGAAGTTGTCCAGACTTCTTAGTTGATAGAAACCTCAACTCGGGATCAGGTTTTCCAAAAACTAAGATTTTACAAAATCCGCTTGCTAACAGAGGTCTCTCAGTTTGAATCACTATGTTTTTGTCGGCAAGTGAGGCTTGATTTACAACGGGCCCCATATCATCTTCACACATGGCTGATGGCTGCAAGTCATTAAAGGAGCTCATGTTCTTGGGCTGAAGAACAAAAGGCAAGTGTGCTTCGCCTTTTCGCATGGGGGTTTTACAGGAGACGAGGCTTATGATAAGACTTAAGGGTAAGGCAAGTTGCTTAATTTGTGTTTTCTCTTTCATAGACTTCATCTGCAGGTAAATTTTGTTTTTTAGTTTCTGCGACAGCCAAAACATCACATCGGTCGTTTTCTGGATGACCGCTATGGCCCTTGACCCACTGGAACTTAATTTTGTGATCCTTAGTATACCCTTTGATTTTAGCCCAAAGTTCCGCATTTTTCACCTTAGTTTTATCAGACTTAATCCAGCGGTTCGCCATCCAGCTGTCTATCCAGCGCTTTTCGAAGGCGTCAACGATGAGTCTTGAATCTGTGACCACAGTAACGTTTGTGGAACGATTGAGCAATTGCAAACCTTGGATGATGGCGACCATTTCCATGCGATTATTTGTCGTCAACCGAAAACCGCCAGAAATTTCCCGCCGATGAACACCCCAAACAAGAATCGCAGCCCAACCGCCGGGTCCAGGATTTCCCGAGCAGGCCCCGTCTGTATAAAGAAGGACTTCACTCATGTGCCAACCCCGTATAACAATAGATTTTAGATGGCCGAGCATCACATGGCAAGAAGCGATTTGCAAGGATCAATCGCTAGCTTTTTGAGGCCAGCTTCTTTTGATTGCAGATCCCTTTGGAAGCAAACTAAGGCTGCATTAAATCTGAGCTTTGCAAAAGGTCAAGCAAAAGGTCAATGGAGCTGCTTCAAGCCTAGGCCAGAGCCCATAAGTTTCTTTTAAGCCTTCCATTAGTGGCATGGTGTCTCGAGGCTTGGGTTTTGGTGGCAAGCCTTTTCTCCACGCAGAAATACAGAATGCCCAAAAAACACCCACCCTTTCCATAGGAATCATTAGAATTTCTTTAAGAAGGACGCGACAGATTCTATATCGGATCTGCGAGGGTTCATGTCGGAAGCTATTTCAGTTCTGTATAGGTCACATCTTCCGCAGTATTTAAATAAATTTGCGCATTAGCTTGTTCGCTCGACACCACATTGATGCGCCCATGGGCTTTAACCCAAACGCCCTTTTTAGCCGAGAAATTCCGAATCACCAGTGCAGGAAAGGCTGACTCAGTCCAGGCTGCTTTGGCTTTGGCGCTTACCGCTCGAAACACCCGAACAAATTCATCTTGGTCGGAACTGGAGGGAAAGAGAGTGAAGTTTCTGGCAATACCGTTCAGATCCTCAACCCGAATGGCATAGATGTCGGTTCGAATGGCTGGGCTCTGATCAAACTTTGCGAGATAGCCTTCCACAACGCGCTCTTGGCCATGGCATTGTCGCATCGAATCTACGACCTTTAAAGGTTGCTTAGAGCTATCATCTAAAAGGAAGTGTTTGGTGGAGCGGGGAGAGTTTATTGCTTTGACGGAGATCTTGATAATATCGCCTCGAATGAGGTCTTTTGTGTCTGAAGAAAGGCTTGGAGGTACCGCAATAGGAATCAGCAGGTCTTTCCAGTCCACGATTAGGGCTCGGCCTAGCTCCTCGGAAGAGACATTAGCATGGACTTGTCCTAAAATTTCAAAAGTTCCTCTTTCCATAAATGGCGCTGGGTCAAATTTGTATTCGTTTTTGAGAGGTGTGGGGTATTTTTCAAGGATCTCAAGGCGGTCCACTTTAAGGTGAACTAGGGGGCTCCGATTTTCAAGAATCACCCCATGGAGGCTGACTTTGTCATGGCGGCTCAGAGTTTTTAGAGTTTCTTTGACTTCGGGAGTTCCAGCGATAAGTGAAAACTGCTCCGATTTAAAGAAGGCCATATCATCTTTAGGATCTTCAGATCGATAGGTAAAGGTATAGGTGTTGTATGAGTTTGCGGCACCGTGGATCCATCCTTTAAGGCCGCCCTCACGTAGTTTCTCTGAGATGAGCTCCCCCGGGAAGCGAAACGGCGGAGTTGGATCATAGGGACGACTGGCAGCTCCTTCCTTTAAGGCACAGAATTTGGAATTCTCTAACGAAAATTCTTCTTTAGGTTTGTTAGGCTCATGCTTTGTAGAGTCTTTTTTGCTGCAAGACGCCAGAATCAAAGCCATGCTCGCCAAGAGCAATGGTATCCGTATTCTTGAAATCATCCGGCAGCCGCCCATCTTGGACAGAAAGAAAAGTATGGCTCGAGGCATATGAGGTCTCCTGATTTTAAGGACTATGAAAATGAAAGCTCCGCATTTTAGAGTTCAGGGCTTTTATACCGATGTTCCGGCATTTGACTATAAGTTTTTGATCATAGACCCGCCTGTTGGTCCGTACGCACCGAATGAGACTGCCGGATCAGACTAAGCAAAGGTTTGAACAGCTTGATTTAAACCTGCTTGATTTAAAGCTGACTCATACTTTTTGTAGGGAGCTAGGGAGAGTCGGTGTCTTTTCATAGATGACAAAGTTAGGGGACTTTTCTCTTAAGGAAGGCTCAAAATGCGTGTATTCAAATCCTTATTTTTTCAATTCATTAATTTTAAATGAGAGACTCTAGGTTTTGGGATGATACAATTGAGTTGCGCTCGAGCTTTCTATGAATATAATATTCCTTTAAAATTATTGGGGATTTATACATGCGTAACCTGAGCTATCTGCCTTTCTTGTTGTCATCCATTCTTGTGCTTAACATGAGCTGCGTCACGCAAGATGCGGCGACTGACGATAAAGAAATGTCGTCCACTGCCATTGGGGCAGCAGCTGGTGCTGTAGTAGGTGTGATTGCTGGCAATCAAGTCAAGGGTGACAAGGATGCCAAGCGGCGAGCACAGGCTACTGGTGCGCTTTTGGGTGCAGCTGTCGGTGGTGGCATTGGTAACTATATGGACCGTCAAGAAGAGAAACTTCGCCAGAAGCTTCGCAGCAGCGGTGTAAGCGTCACAAGAAAAGGCGAGGAGATTGTTTTGAATATGCCTGGCAACATTACTTTTGATCAAGGCAAGGCTACAATCAAAGAAGACTTTCACAGTGTTTTAGGCAGCGTTGGGGACGTTTTAAAAGAGTTTGATAAGTCTGATGTGAAAGTCACCGGCCACACAGACAATCGTGGCAATGCCCAGGCCAATCAAGCTTTGTCCGAAAATAGAGCTTCTGCTGTCAGTCTTTACCTTCAATCTAAAGGCGTCGCGGGCAAGCGTCTTTCTACAGCCGGATTTGGCTCAAGTCAGCCAGTGGGCGATAACAAGACCGATGAAGGCCGAGCACAGAATCGAAGAGTGGAAATTGTTTTAACTCCTAAAGGAAAATAAACCATTTCTTAGAGCAATCGAACTCATCAAATCCCTTTTGTGGAAATTCGGGAGTTCGGGAAGGTCTCTAGACAAAATTTAAGCTGCCCTGGGAATACTAGAAAACCCAAGGCAGCTTTTTAATTGTGTTTTCATCAGGAGTCTCTGTCTCTCATTTTGGAAGTGATTTTTTTAGAAAATGTTTTTTTGTAGAGTTAAACACTAATGGCCCCTAGATGCAGGGCTTAGCTACTTACAAGCAGCGTCGCCCTCTGAAGCTCACCTTCTTAAACGAGAACCAAGTTCCTTAATGAGCTGAGCCAAAGCAGACTGTTTAGGTGCCGAAAGAAAGCTTCTACGCAGCCCTTGAGGCCAAGTCTCGATCATGTTTAATGATCTCTTAATACATGACTCCGTAATCTTGGGGGTAGCTCTCGCCAAATTCGGCAGTATCATGACGAAACGTTATGGAAATTTTAGCTTCATTTAGGCTGAGATTCTTGAGTCACCAATCGCCAATAGATTCTTTAGGCTGAGAGAGCTTTGAAATGATCGAGCAAAGGATGAGTCCCCTAAACTCGCAGCCTCAAATACCACTAAGATTTATCTGACTCTTGGATTCCTAGGTCCAAAATAGGGCTTTTGTATTGGAGATTTATAAAATGCTTTGAAAGTGGCGTTTTTAGTTTTTTTCGAAGATTAAAATCCTGTTGGCAGGGCCAAATTCTAAAATTGAGGCCTTTTCGGATAGGCTCTGACTAGGCGCAATACTGTGCAAAGAGTAGAGCCGTCATTTTTTTATCAAAAAAAGAGCCTTGCTCTATGCAAAGGTATTTTATCACATTCACCACGGCGGATTGTCACAGCTTGAAACCGCTTCGGTTCTAAGAAACATGGTTTTGCCGGTCCTCAAGTTTCCTATATGAATTTCAGCGTCACTAAGATCATCTTTAGAAACTCCCAACAAAGCGATGGAATACTTTTCTTCAGGACCCCATTTGACTTCTGAACTTCCCGAATTATACGGAAATGCTAAAGCAACCTTTTTTGAGACTAGGTCGACGATTTCTGTATTTGAAGAATTAGGAACACTGGATTCCACTTGAAGAGCAGCGAATTGCTGTTTCGGAGACGTAAACACAAATTGGTCTTCCAGTTTAATCCTAAGGGAAGAAGGCCACTGCTCGAACTTGCAAAAATCAAACTCCTTTTCAGCAAACGTCTTGCCCCATTGTGGATCTTCAGAAAAAAATAACAGTAGCTCTCGCTGTTTCAGGGCAGATGAAATCATGCTGTAAGCTGGAATAAACAAGCCAGCTAGGATGATAAAATATAACAATTTTCGCCTTTTTGAAATCATAGATTCAAAAGTTCCTTTGCCGTCGGAACGAAAACATTATTGATAGTGCGCCCTCTCTCGGATATCTCGTCTGCAGTATGTCTCCGCGACTAAGCAGTAGCGATATGTTCTAGTGTTGTTCCTAACTTTCGCTTAGTTCTGTGATCAAGGGTAAATTGTAGCAGTTTAAGAAATCTAACAGCAGCTATCGTTGTCCGAATCATTGGCTTTCAGTCATAAGACAAACGTGGCGAAGTTTGCCTAAGTTTTTGGGTTCCTGTTTCAGAGCAGCAGCGGGCGAAAGCCCTACTGACTGGTGATATGGGGCTTGGATTTCAGGTGTCATAAAATTAGACAAAAAGGGAACATTTTGTCACTTAGTGGAACAAAATGTCAGTATAGTTTTGTTTGGAGGGGGCTGCCTTATAATAACGCAAAGTGTTGAAATAAAAAACATTCTTTGGGGGAGCTGCCTCGAGCCGCCAAGTGCCTGGTCTTTCTATGAAGTTACGAGACTCATTCTAACTAGCGATAATAATACAACTATCTGCACCTGGGGCGGCTCCTTGTCGGATGGGCTGACTTAGCCTTGGCGAGCTTAAGGCTTTTTTTGT
>CAXNGG010000004.1:0-22467 GCA_964201885.1 Oligoflexales bacterium | reverse complement strand
TCACGGTTTCAGATCTTATTCCCTACATCGATTGGAGCCCTTTTTTCTGGGCTTGGGAAATGAAGGGTATTTTTCCAAGTATATTAAATTCGCCGCGCTGGGGAAATGAAGCCAAGAAGCTCTATCAAGATGCGCTCGGGCATTTGGAGCATATTTCCAAGAATGGGCTTTGGAAGCCAAAATCAGTGACCCAAATTTGGGCCTGCAATTCATCAGGTGACGATATTGAGATTTATAAAGAAGGAAGTGGCGACTCATTAGAAACTTTTCATTTCTTAAGACAGCAAAAAGAAAAAACCGAAGATAAGATCTACTATTCTCTCGCTGATTTTGTGTCTCAGAAATCTTCAGGATTTCAGGATTACATGGGTGCTTTTGCTTTGACAACGGGGAGGGAGGTCGAAGAACTCGCGAGGCAATATGAAGCGAAAGGCGACGACTATAATTCTATCATCTTAAAGGTGCTTGGGGACCGCCTTGCTGAGGCCCACGCAGAATTTTTGCATATGACGGTTCGCATGGAATTAGGCATCGAAGAACAAGGCCAATGGACCCCGGCTGATCTCATCGCGGAAAAATACCGCGGGATTAGGCCGGCGCCTGGATATCCAGCCTGTCCAGATCATACAGAAAAGACAAAGTTATGGAAACTTATGGATGTGGAACAAGCCACCGGAATCACTTTGACGGAAAGCCTAGCTATGCATCCTGCTTCCAGTATTTCAGGATTTTACTTCTTTCACCCTGAGGCGAAGTATTTTAGGGTGGGTCGGATTCAAAGGGATCAAGTGCAAGACTACTCCAGAAGAAAGAATATGCCAGTTGAGGAAGTCGAAAAATGGCTATCCTCACATTTAGCCTACAGTTAAATGGAGCTGAATTCTTAATTTTTTCGGAAAGAAGACTCGATGTTTACAAAAATAGACAAGCTTGAAACCGATCGCTACCTCATTCGAAGTCTTTTAGATTCTGACTACGGCGCCCTCTTTAGGGCGGCATCAGATCCGGCGATTTGGGCCATGCATTCCGAAGTTCATCGCTTTCAGAAAGAGGGTTTTAGGATTTACTTCGATAAAATCATGTCGCTCGAAGCCCCACTCGCCATCATTGATAAAGCAAGCTCTGAGATCATAGGGTCTTCGACTTTTTATGATTATAGTCCAGAGGAGGGTAAAGTTTTGTTGGGGTATTCCTTTCTTGAGACGAAGTACTGGGGTGGGTCCACTAATTTAGAAATCAAACGTTGTCTTGTTAATTTTGCCCTAAGAGTTATAAAAACAGTTGAGTTAGAAATTTCACCGAATAATCTGCGCTCCCGCCGTGCCGCTGAAAAAATTGGCGCGGTGTATGACCGGCACACGGAAAAGGTAAATCCCAATGGCACAAAGCTCGAGCGTTGTGTGTACAAGATTTCAGAGCCCATGGCATAGTTTAAATATTAGGTTTGTTTTCAAGGAGACTTATTCCTGAGGCCTGTCTAAATTCGAGTTCAGAATGCTTTTTCAAATGTGAGAAAAATTTGAAACCTAGGAATTTACCAGTTTCCAATCAATAGGGGACTCTCGATGCAGCTTCAAAAACTCATTGGCCTTTGAAAAAGGCTTTGAGCCAAAAAATCCGCGGTAGCAAGAAAGTGGTGAGGGATGGGGGCTCGCGATCACTAAATGTTTTGAGTTGTCCAGCAGTTTTTGGCGCCGCTGGGCGTAGGCTCCCCACAAAATAAATACTAGCGGTTGCTCTCTTCGATTTAACGCCTTAAAGACGGCCTCGGTGAATAGCTCCCAACCTAGAGAGTCATGGGACTGAGGACGTCCCGGTTCCACCGTGAGGATGGAATTTAGCAAAAAGACACCTTGTTTAGCCCAGTAAGAAAGATCCCCATGGCTAGCAGGTTCAATGCCTAAATCAGACTTTAGTTCTTTATAGATATTCTTAAGTGATGGCGGAATAGGAACATCTTCCTTCACAGAAAATGAAAGACCATGGGCTTGGCCTGGACCGTGATAAGGATCTTGGCCTAAGATCACGACTTTTGCCGCAGAAAAGTCAGTCCATCTAAAAGCAGAAAAAATGTCATCTAAAGGCGGATAATAAGCATTTTCCAGACGGCTTAACTTCGAAATATGCTGATCGAGCTTTTGAAAGTAAGGCTTTTTTAACTCTTCTGCTAGGACTTCCTTCCAAGAAGGGGAGGCTTTTTGGAATTGATCTAAAAGTAAACTTGAAGTCATAGGGGCAAACTATCGACAATCTGTTTTTTGGGTGCTTTACATTCTTGAGTATGATCGATGCGATTTAAACCTATATTAGGAGCGGCGCCGTCCAAGGCTTTTTGGAGTGTGATTTGACGAAGGTGGTCTTCAATGCCTGAAAAAATGTCCGTCCATATGTTTCTTGAAATGCATTCATTTTCGTAAACACAGCCTTCGTTTTCTAGACACTGAACCGGATAGAGATTGTCTTCTACGGCTTTAAAGATCTCCCAAAGGGAGACGGAAGAAGATGGTTTGGTCAAACATAGGCCACCCGAACGGCCTCGAGTGGTTTGAATCAAATCTGCAGATTTAAGCCGCGCTAAGATTTGATCCATAAAATCTAGGGGTATGCCATGGCGTTTTGACACCTCGATGCGAGTTTGAAGGCCAATTTCATCTTGTTTTGAGAGTGCCATCATTATTTTTAATGCATAACGACTTTTTGCTGTGAAATTCATTTCAAACCTCTTCTAGGGACATTAGCCTATTTCAAGCATTCTTTGAAGGCTGCGCTCCGCCTTAATTCTGACATCTTCAGGTATGCTTACTTGGAATTGATTGAACAGGAGAGCGTCGCGTACCATTTTAAGTGTAATTTGAGCCATATGGGGGCAGCGAGTGGAACATAAGCGTAGAAGTTCTTTTTCAGGGTTGTCTGCCTGAATATTGTCGCCCATACTACATTCCGTTAACAAAACATACTTTGCAGCTGGAACTGTCTTGACATAGTTAATCATGGCTGCAGTAGAGCCAGAGAAATCACAAGCCTCTACAACTTCGCTTCGACATTCTGGGTGGGCCAAAATCACTGCCTCAGGGAACTGCTTTCTGATGTCCGACACATCACTCACATGAAATTGGTCGTGAACTTCACATTTTCCAGGCCAGCCGATAAGATGGGGCTTCAGTCCCATGGACTTCATTTGAGCCGCTTTTGACGGATCACTGGAGGGAACAATGAGGTCAATTCCTAATTCTCGAGCGACATTTTGAGCTAAATACTCGTCTGGGATAAAAATGACTTGATTTGTATTCAGGGATTTAACGACTTGAACGGCATTGCTTGAGGTGCAACAAATGTCGGTTTCCGCTTTAACATCGGCATAGGTATTTACATAGCTCACCACCGGAACTCCCGGATAGAGCTGTTTCAGTTTTCGCACGTCATCGCCGGTGATGGACTTGGCAAGCGAGCATCCGGCTTTTTGAGAGGGAATGAGTACTGTTTTTTCAGGACTTAGAATTTTAGCTGTTTCAGCCATAAATTCTACTCCCGCAAAAACGATCACTTGAGCTTTGGTGGTAGCTCCGGCCCTAGCCAGTTGAAGGCTGTCTCCCACAAAGTCTGGGACCGTATGATAGAGAGCGGGCTCCATGTAGTTGTGACCAAGAATGATGGCTTTCTTCTCTTTTTTAAGAGCTTCAATTTCGACGACGAGTTCTGCTTGGGTTTCTATTTCAAACTCAGGGACGACGCGAGACAACTTGCTTTTCATCCAAGTCTTAGTTTGATCGATATTTGTAAAATTTGGTTTTTCAAGGCCCATGGTTCAAGTTTCCAATGGAGATTAAATGGCTACAACTTCAACATTTGGATCATACTCATCACGTAATATAGCCTTAATAGCTTCAAGTGTGCCTTCCATGGAACTGGGACAACCTCCGCAGGCACCCATATAGCGTAACGTGACAATGTTTTCATGAATTTCTATAACTTCCACGTCGCCGCCATCGGCTTGTAGCCCTGGACGTATGGTCATATCTAAAATATCTTCGATTCTTTTGCCTTCTTCAGACAAGAGGGCCCTACGTTCTGGCTCTCTATCTAGGACATCGATGAAATTGATGTCATGGGTGTCTATTTCTGCAAGGACAGTGTCTTGAACACTCTTATCTAATTCGGCCCAATTGACTTCGCCGTTTTGAGTGATCGTGACGACGTTTTCAAAAAGGTGGACTTGCTTGACGCCAGGTAGGCCCAATAGCGCAGAAGCCAAGGGGACGTGGGAACACTCCGAGGCATTGGCATAAGAAACCTTTCCTTCAGCTTTAACAGTGGCACTTAGAATATACTTACGGGCGTTAGGATTTGGGGTGCTCTGGATTCTAAACTGGAGCATATTTTCCTCCTTGGTTCAAGACGTGAGCACAGGCTCCCGTTACTTTTTTTCTAATGTCTAGATTTTCGATGCTAAATAGGATTTCTTCGGCAAAAGCCCGACAAATAATTTCTTCTGCCTCAGCTGCAGGGATACCTCTAGCCATCAAATAGAAGATTTGATCGGGATTGAGCTGTCCGACTGTGGCGCCATGGGAGCACTTAACGTCGGAGTTTTCGATAATCAGTTCAGGTTTCGTATCAATCTCAGCTTCTGACGAGAGGAGGAGGTTGTTATTTAGCTGCCTGGCATCTACTCCAGAGGCATCTTTTGCAACATAAATTCGTCCATTAAAGACCGCCTTAGATTTCCCACGCAAAATGCCTTTGAAATGCTGTTTGCTATAGGTATTTTTGGAGTCATGGAAGACTTCAATATGTTGATCGAGCTGCCGATTTTCCGTCGAAAGATAAAGTCCTTTGAGCTGAGCCCTAGCGCCTTCGGCGAGCAGGCGAATTTGACTGACTTCTCGGCCCAAAAGAGCGCCTAAGTTAAAATGCCATGTATTATAGTTTGCATCTTTATGGACTTCCACTTGATTGGAACCATTAGAAGTAGACTTGTAGCCGTCATTTTGAATGCGGTAGTGGTTTAGCTCTGAGCCTTCTGCAAGGGTTGCCATAAATAGTTTATTTACAAGCCCTCCGCTGCCACCCATATCGAGAGTGTCCTCAAGAATGGTGATCTTGGCGTGAGGTGATAGAGCTACGGATATTCTTGGCTGTATGAGGCTTTGGCTGTCAGATCCCACATGGATATATTGAATAAAAAGAGGCTTGGTGCAGGTGGATAGCACTTGAATATGAACGGTTTTACCACCTTGGGCCCAGTTGATAAGGGACATTATTTGAGTCGATGGTTTTTCTAAAAAATGGGAGTTAGCCTCATTTTCAGAAATTTGAATCGACTTCGTATCCACATTCTTGGAGGCTAAAAAACCATTGATAAATGTGATGGTGTGATAGGCGTTGTCGTTTTCAATTTGAAACAGCTCTTTTTTGGAACTTATAAATGGCGAACTCAAATATTTGGATAGATTTGTGTATTTGAAATCTTCATGCCCCCTGTCTGGCCAAGGCAAGGACTCTAATTCTTTTCGAATCAGACGCACAAAGTCTTTAGGTGGATGCAATTGATCTGCCTCCGCCCAAACCTTTTCAAAGCTTTCTACGATTTGACCCATAAAAACCTCAATGAATTAAATGGTCATAGCCTAGAGTTTCAACCTCTTTGGCCAGTTCTTTGCCGCCAGACTTTATGATTCGCCCATCGTTAAATATGTGGACTTTATCAGGGACGATATAATCGAGAAGTCTTTGGTAATGGGTGATGAGGATGAAAGCATTTTCTCTTGATCTTAAACGGTTGACTCCATCGGCAACGGCTTTTAGGGAATCTACGTCTAATCCAGAATCGATTTCATCTAAGATACAAAGCCTCGGAGACAGAACGGCCATTTGTAAGACTTCGTTTCTCTTTTTTTCACCGCCGGAAAAATCCACATTGACTTGGCGGCCCAAGAAGTCGGGCTTCATGCCTAAAAATTCAATTTTCTTGAGAACAAAAGCTTCAAAACTTGAGGCGTCCATTTCCTGAATGCCCTGCTCTCGCATGGTAGCATTGAAAGAAGCCCGTAAAAATTCGAGATTATTCACTCCAGGGACTTCGGTGGGGTACTGAAATGCTAAGAAAATACCGTTTCTTGCTCTTTCATCTGGAGTGAGAAGCAGTATGTTTTTCATTTTAAAATGAATGTCTAATAGAACTTCGCCTTCAGACACTTCGTAATCAGAGTGGCCTGCAACTACCTTTGAAAAGGTGCTTTTTCCAGAGCCGTTGGGTCCCATAATCGCATGCACTTCACCAGGATTAACGGTAAGATTGAGGCCTTTGATCACCTCTTTGCCATCTATGCCTGCATGTAGATTTTTTATCTCAAACATCTAAACTCCTATTTAACCAACACTGTTTTCTAATTTCAATTCGAGTAGTTTTACCGCTTCTACAGCAAATTCCGCTGGGAGGGTGTTAAAGACATCTCTGCAAAAGCCATTGAGCAAGAGACTTATGGCTTCTTCTTCACCAATGCCCCGGGATTTAAAATAGAAAATTTGATCGCTACTGATTTTCGAAGTAGACGCCTCATGTTCGACGACAGCGGATTTGTTTTTTACTTCAATATAGGGAACTGTGCAGGCTATGCTTGTATCACCCACCAGCATGGAATCACAGCACGTATAGTTTCTGGCATTTTCAGCTGAAGCTGCAATACGAACTTGACCGCGGTAAGTGCCGATGGACTCGTCGCAAGTAATGCCTTTCGATACAATTTTACTGGTTGTATTTTTGCCAAGGTGAATCATTTTCGTGCCCGTATCGGCCTGCATCTTGAAATTAGTGAGGGCTACGGAATAGAACTCTCCGATAGAATGGTCCCCTTGAAGAATCACACTGGGATACTTCCAAGTGACCGAAGAGCCGGTTTCTACCTGGGTCCAAGAAATTTTGGAATGGTCTCCTTTGCACAGCCCGCGCTTGGTCACAAAGTTATAGACTCCGCCCCTTCCTTCTTTGTCTCCGGCATACCAGTTTTGGACAGTAGAGTATTTTATTTCAGCGTCTCTTAGGGCTATAAGTTCAACGACGGCAGCATGCAATTGATTTTCATCGCGCATCGGTGCCGTGCACCCTTCTAGATAGCTCACATAGCTACCTTCTTCCGCAATGATTAAAGTTCTTTCAAATTGGCCTGTCTCTCTGGCATTGATTCTAAAGTAGGTAGATAAATCCATAGGGCAGCGCACACCTTTAGGAATGTATACCAGTGAGCCATCACTAAAAACGGCTGAATTGAGGGCAGCATAAAAGTTGTCTTTATAGGGAACCACGCTGCCTAGATACTTTTTCACAATGTCTGGGAACTCTTTGACGCCTTCAGAAAGAGACCCAAAATAGATGCCAAATTTTGCCAAATCCGCTTTATGGGTTGTCATGATGGAAACCGAGTCAAATACGGCATCTACGGCAACGCCAGACAGGCGTTTTTGCTCAGATAAAGGAATCCCAAGCCGTTCAAAGGTTTCTAATATGTCAGGGTCAACTTCTTCTAAGCTGCTCAGCTGTGGCTTTTTCTTGGGGGCTGAATAGTACTTTAAGCCCTGAAAATCTATTTTGGGATATTTTACATTGGCCCACTGAGGCTCTTCCAGGGTGATCCAATGGCGAAAAGCCTTGAGCCTAAAGTCTAGAATAAAGTCGGGCTCTTCTTTAATCGCCGAGATCTTTCGGATGATGTCTTCGGAAAGTCCTTTAGGGAACTCTTCGGTTTCAATATCTGTATAGAAGCCGTATTTATATTCACGGTTAGTCAGAGGTGCTTCAGACATGCCGCGTTCTCCTATTTTCTTGCCCATTTAAAGGATTCTCGTATATAGACAGGGTGATTCAATAAGAAGGCCCATCTAGAAATATGTTTAGCAATTTAGTCAAGATTTTGCTAGATATATCTTTGCGGAGCTCATTGGGTTTAAGCGGAAATCGGACCATGGCAACTCATAGAAAGGCTTTCCATGAGTGATGAGACAACTAACAATATACCTTCAAAGGAGCAAGAGCCTTTGATTGTCCTCAGTGAGGCGGCAGCAAGTCAGGCTGTAACTCTCTGGAATAACTATAGTAGCTCGGATTCGTTGCGTTTGTACCTGGAAGGTAAGGGTTGTGACGGATTTTTTTACGGCGTAAGTTTTGATTCCAAAACCGAAGGTGATGTGGACCTTGGGCCCATCGCCGGCAGCCGATTGCAACTGATTACGGACCGAGACACACTTGAATTTGTAAAAGGGTCAAAAATTGACTGGGTTCAAGATGAACGAGGAGCCGGATTTTTGGTGGAAAATCCCCGCCATTCTAAATATCGCGGGAAGTTCTTTAAGAGGGACGTTTGGAAACAAAAATTGATCCAGCGCAAAAACGAGTTAAACTGACGGTCCTTGTAGATGGCACGTCTAGAACTTTCGAGGTTCGGCCAGGCCTTGGCCTAGAGGCTATTTCCTTGAAACATAAACTTCCTTTAGAGTTTGACTGCCGCAAGGCTGACTGCGGTATTTGCTCGTTTACTTGCCACAAAGAGGGTTTGAGTCCCAAGTCCCCAAAAGAACAAGAGTATCTTTTAGCACTGGCCGCCAAGCCCCACGAGCGACTGGCCTGCCAGGTCCGGATCTTTGCGGACTCAGAAATTGAACTTACCACCGATTGGTAGTCTTGCCTGACTGGGGCTTGTCTAAGCGTTAATAGAGCGGCAAGAGCTTTGTGAAGGAAGGCCGCCATGTCTTGGTCGACCTATTCTTTGACCTATTCCTACTTCATTTATGTATGCCTTTTTGCCTGCCGGTCAACTTTCCGCGCAGACCTAGATACATATTGCCGAGCTGCGGCTCTCTAAGTCGGGGCTACAATAGGAAGTGAGTTCTATGGAGTCAGACTCGCGGTGGTTGATTTTAAAATTTAAAAATCGATGATTTCTAGGTTGGATCGGGACAGGAAAGGGCAGCGGCATGAACTCTATAATAATGGTCGGGGTGACTGGATTCGAACCAGCGACCTCACGCCCCCCAGGCGTACGCGCTACCAAGCTGCGCTACACCCCGACATCATACAAAATTCGTCATGGAGCGTTTTGATAGCATGGCACTTCTTCGTAATCAAGTAAGAAATTTTCTTATGCAGGCGGCTAACGTCCTATGGGCTCCATTCCTAGCGGTCCTGGTCGCTACCTCGGCATCCGCTGTTACCAATGATGCAAGTTTAGAGCCTCCGCCAGAATTAGGGGAGCGTGTGGGCTACTGGGAAAGAATTTTTCAAGAGTATGACTCTAAAACTATCATCGTTCATGACACTAAAGATCCTCAGCTCATTTTAGATATCTTACCTTTTTCAAGAATGGCTGCTTTAAAAAATGACAAACTCTTGCTGACCCCAAATGGGCAAAAGATTATCGCCGACAAATATCAGCGTCGTTATGAGGTGGCTCTTCGCCAGTTTTCCAAACTAGGTTCTGAAGCTAGAAATAGCGGTCTTATGGAAGATCGGGTGTACCAAGTCTATAGCAAAAATAAAAAGGCCTATGAAAGACTCATAAATGGCACAGCCTCCATAAGGCAACAGCGGGGTATGGCTGATATCTTCAAGTCAGCAGCAGAAAGAGCTCAAGACTTTTTACCCTATTTAGAAATGGAGTTTAGAGCGGTGGGCGTGCCCACAGATCTTACCAGGATCGCTTTTGTGGAGTCCATGTTCAATGAAAGCGCGATCTCTAAAGTCGGGGCTTCTGGAATGTTTCAATTTATGCCTGGAACAGCCCAAAGCTACATGATTGTAAATCAGCTTATCGACGAGCGCAATTCGCCTATCAAAGCAGCAAGGGCGGCAGCTCAGCTCTTTAAATCCAACTATCAAGACCTCAGGAATTGGCCACTTGCTATAACTGCTTATAATCATGGCCCAGCAGGCATGGCGCGTGCCGTAAAATCCTTAAGGTCAGACTATCTTCCCTATCTTATCGAAAAATGGGATGGTCCTTCGTTTGGCTTTGCTTCGCAAAATTTCTATGCAGAGTTTATAGCCGCAAGAAACTCCTACAATAAAGCCATTCGGGATGGCTCCGTATCCCTACGTCCTAGTAGACTCAAACTAAGTTCCGGAAAGTTGAAGCAGTCGGTTTCCCTTAAAGACTTGGCAACCCTTGTCGACTTAGACACGAGTGAAATTCTAAAATTCAATCCCTGTATCAATAAGAAGGTGGCAAGCAGATACCCCCAGATGAAGCTTCCAAGAGGGTTTGAATTGCTATTGCCTGTGGATATAGGTCAGAGCAAATCGAGCGCCTTCCTAATGATCAATGCCTACTTGCCACAAAAAAAGATCGCCTATGACCAGAGACCTAATGTTAGAAGGGGTGAGCAATGAACCGAATTCTAAAGTGTTTCGCAAGCGCAAATTTGTATTTACTAGGTGCGTTTCTAGTGAGCTTCTCAGCCATTGCGGGCGAGGCTGATGTTCGGGAAATCGATTCCGTTTTGGATAGGCTAGAAAAAAAGTTAGACGATCAAAGATCCGAAGTGCTTGAACCCTACAGAGTCATTAAAAAAACTGAAAAAAAAATGGCTCAGACATCGACTTCTGATCGTGTGCCAGCCAATTTAGATGAGCTTAAAAAAGTAAGCGAGCTCTCTAATGAGATCTCTAGACTCGACTCAGACCTAAAGACTCTAACAGAAAAGGTCAATGTTCAAGCGGCGAGCCTGACAGAAGACTCTAAAATTATGCCAAGGGCCACCATTTACTTTAAAGGCATAGAAGATCAGAATGTTCGAACCAAATACCTTAGATTTCTGTTAAATGATGTTCCCCTCTTTGAATATAAACTTTCCCAGTCAAGCAGCAGTTTACCGCAAAATTTCAAAATTTACGAGGGAGCTCTCCCCCAAGGCAAACACATCCTCAAGGTCGAAGGGACTTGGGGATGGAGTTCAAGCAAGCTCCTTGCGGATGAGGATATAAGTTGGAGTCTCGACAAAAAATATGAAATCCAGTCAGAGGGGCAAGCCGTCTCAAAGGAATACAGCCTCGTGGCAGGAACTGCTTCAGCTAGCAAAAAAATCGACATAAGCCTTAAAACTGGAGACGGCCGATGATGAGTCGAGGGTTTCTTTGGTTCTTATTAGCCGCAAGCACTCCCGCTGTGTCAGAGGCTCTTGACGTTCCTGAAAAAGAAATATCTAAGATAGCCAGCCAACTCAAGGAAGTCAGCCTCTCGTTGAAATCTGAGAAGGCGATCAAAAACATCCCAGGTCAGGGAACCGGCAAATCCCAAAGCTTTAAGTCTTTGGAAGACAGTATCTACTGGTTTTCAAAAGGCAATTGGCTGGCGACCATCAGAGAGTTGAAGCGTTATGAGCGGGGGACCAACACTCACCTCACCCAAAATCTTCTCCAATATCACTATCTTTATGGAAAGTCGGAAGCTTCGCTCGGCAACTACGCCGCCGCTATTGTGCACTTTAAAGCGTTTTTGGCGGATTCCTCAAAACTTTCTCAATTAGATCCGGAAAAAACAAACGATGTTCTTGCCAGTGTCATTGACTGCCTTTTAAAAGAGAAGTCGCCCAGTAAGGGTTTGGAGCTTAAACAAAACATTTCAGCCATTCTTGTTGCCGAAGAGGGGACGGAATCCGCTTTCGAAGCCCATTTCTTAGCAGGACGCCTTGCTGTTATAGACCGTAGCCCAGATCTGGCCATGGACTGGCTCAATCAAGCGACGAAATCAACTTCCAAAGCCACAACGACTCGCGGGCTCTTCTATCAAGCGCTACTAGCTATTTCCCGTGAAGATTCCGATGGTGCCTATGAGATTCTACTCAAAGCGGAATCTCTATCTCACTCAAACGAAATATCCACTTATCATGATCAGGTTCTCTTGGCATTAGGACGGGTGGAATTCTATAGAAAACACTATAAGGAATCCCTTTCTTGGCTTGAAAAGGTCGATCCCAAAAGTATCGACTATCATGCGGCGCTGAGAGAGTCGATCCACGCAGCGACATCGGCAATGGACTTTCCAAAAGCACTCAAACTTTCGGATTTGTTTCTTTCTGCCTTTCCACAAAGTCAATACTTGCACGAAGTGGATCTCTATAAATCTTTTCTTGTTCTTCAGACAACGTCTCGCAAAAATGATGGCGAATTCTATAAAAACCGGATTCAGAAGTTGGAATCCGTCGCCTCTGAGCTGAAAGAGGCCACCCTAGGTAGAGAAAGAATTACAGAAGCGCAGCTTACGGCCATGATTTCAAAAGTCAAAGGCATTGGCAATCCAGGGTCTCTAGCTGAAAATGGCCAAGGTCTCTTTTCCAAAGTCAATCAGCTAGAAGATCGAGCTAACTTTATAAGCTCAAGTGTCATCGAGCAGTACAATTGGCTAGCATCCAAGCCTTTTTCTACCATTTTCCCAGACGATACAATTCGAGGTCGCGAGCTCGGTAGCAAGTGTGAAAAACTTGCAGATCTTGCAGGCAGAATATCCACTTTAAGTCTCTTTGTTTTCGAGACTGATCTATCACTTGCGGATCGCGAGGCCGTCACTCGCAGTTCCTATCGCAGGGAATTTATTTCAGGCGAGTCCTCCAAATTTCAAAGAAACTTTGAAAATATCGGCGGATGGATCCTTGGCCAAGCGCAGCTCGACAAACTTCGAGATATCGGAGCACTTTCCCTTCAACAGCTAGCTATACAAAACTCCCACTTTAAAGAGTCTAATAAGTCAGAAATACTCAGTCTTCAGAAAAACATTGAGAAGAGAGTTGCAGAGCTTTCTTTGGAAGTCCAAAAAAATACCACCGCATCTTTATCGTCTCTGTCGCCCTACCTGGCCCATGAAAAATTTATTCTTCAGTACTCGCTCGCTATGGCCTATGAACTTTCTAAGTTTAATTCCTATCTCACTCTAACGGGCGACTATACTACAAGGGAGCTCAAAAAAAGTCTCCTTGGCCTTTGGATGACTTGGTTTCAAGTCTCTGAAGAACTGTACAGGGACGTCATTGCCAATCAGAATGCCCTTCAGACTAAACTCAATCAACAATTGAGCGCTTTGGAGGAGCATTCGAAAATGGCTGCGGAAGCTACCGCCCGAGCTACGAGGCTTCGCGGCGATCTCGAATTAGCCATGGGAAAATCAGGAAGTCTCCTGGCGAATCAATTTTTAGGTGAAATCACATCACGACTTTCTGAAACCCACGAATGGATGGCTGAGTCCAAAATGAAGAAACTCGAGCAAATGCAACAAGATCACAGGACGGCGCGAGAAAAGCTGGAATTAGAGCGTCAAAAAATTGCAGAAGACTACCTCGACACAACTCAGAGTGGAGTAACCAAATGACAAAGTCTCCTCTTGTGCTATTTCTTGTGCTTTTTGGGATTGTTTTTTTTCAGACTGCTTTTTCGAATTCAGCGCCCTCGAACCTAACAACCTCCAGCCCTCGTGCGCTTAAGGAGTATTGGGAGGCTTATCAGGCCTTTGCCAAGAAACGAAGTGCTCAAAAGATGACAGAGTACTCGGAGTCTTTAAGGAAATTCCAAGAGGAAGAAGGGAAGAAAAATCGTATTCATTGGGAAAGTGAGCTTTCTTTGCTGAAATCCGCCATTGAAAACTATAAAGAACAATTAAAAATTCTTTCGAGCGGGGATTTAAAGGCAGACACTCTTCTTAATTTAAGCGTCGCCCTTAATCGCCAGGCAAATATACTGGATGCATTAGGTTCTGATTCAGTAGCCATAAGAAACGAATCCATCTCGCAATTAGATGAGCATGTAAAATCATTTCCTGATAATCGGGATCACGATAAAGCCCTCTACTTCTTAGCCAGTGCATTGGAAATTGCTGGACAAAGTGGCCCCTCTCTTTCTATTTGGGAGGAACTCTCCAAGAGTAAAAATATCAACATTTATGCTATACATGCTAATTTGATCCTAGGGGATAACTATTTTGAAAAAGACAACTACTCTCGATCCCTCTCCTATCTGAAAGTAGCCCTTAGCAAGCAACAAGAGCTAGCAACAAAACGTTTTGACCCCCTCTATTATGAAATCAGATACCGCATGGCATGGGCCTTCTATCGATCGGGATCCCTTGAGGATTGTATAGCTAACTCGGTTGAAATCATTAAGGCCAATAGCAGCGATCTACCGCCGGAAACCCTTGAAGGCATGAGGAAAGACGCGATTAATCTTGTGGCAAACACCCTCTATGAAATCAAAGATCCAGCCAAGATACGAGCTCTCTTAGTGAAGCCTGATGTTACGACAGCTTCCCCTGAAATTTTAATCAAGCTTATGGAAAAGCTTCAAGGCGTAGACGACCATAATAGTGTAAATCTGATTGTGTCGCAGCTCAGAAAAGGATTAGCTCTATCGCCCTTCTATCCAGACATTTTAAAGCTTTGGAGCATTTCGTTAGGTCAAATCCATCAGATCGATCAAAAAATGGAAGTTTTAGAAGATCTTTCTTTGATGCTACCGAAGTCTAGTCTTTGGAGGTCCAGAAACGCTCAGCAGCCGTCTATTATTGGCCATATGGAAGTGGTCGCTAGGGAGGGAGCCTTAACGGCAGCTACTTGGCACCTGCAAAAGGGCATGGAAACTGGCAGTAAAGACGATTTCTTGGCGGCTGAACAACTGTTTGCTGCCTTGGAAGCTACATTTACATCGGATCCTGAGATCAATCGTTGGAAAATGAATCGAGCCCTTGCTCAAGTTCAGATGGATAAATGGGATGAGGCGTCCCTCAGTTTAGCAAAACTTCGGGGAAATCTCACTTTGAGTGAAAGTGACTTGCAGATAGTAGCCTATCAACAAGTGGTCGTAGCTGAGAAGATGTGGCGAAAGTCTTATGCCAGAAGTCTAGATACCGACTTAAATCCAGCCCTGGATAAAGAAACGGTTGAGAGATTAGGGGCCTTTGACAATGCCGCCGAAAGCTTTGTCGCCAAATATCCGTCAAAATCTGAATCTAACGACTTGCTGTTATCGGTAGCTGGCGCTTGGCGGGATCACGGCAATACGAAAAACAGCACGGCTAAGTGGCGAAAAGTTCTTTTGTCGAACCCGCAGAACAGCCAGAGAGTGGCCGCATTGCGTGGGCTTATTTTTGCTCCCATATCTGAAAACAATAATGAACAAGCCATTTCGACCATTACGAAGTTTCTCAAGTTAGAAGACTGGAAGAACGTGGGTATGCCCATAAAGCGAGAGTTTGAAAGAACCCTTTCTTACGTAGTGTCGAAACGTTATGAAGATTTATCAAAAGATGCAAGGTTTGATGAATCTTCAGATTTGCTCCTCTCTATTTCTAAAAATCACAATGCAGTCCCGGGATCTGACAAGTTCTATCGTGACGGGGCCTACAATCAAGCTATGGCGGGGCGGTGGTTGGCGGCGGAACAGTCGGCCAAAGAGTACCTGGCTCGACCTTCTGGTAATTACCAAGGGGATATGCTTTATTTGGAAGCCCGCGCCCAGGAATATCAGCTTAAGTTTTCTGAGTCTGCTGGTAGCTATTTGAAGCTTGCTTCTTTGTATCCGGCCCATGCTAAATCTAGCTCCTCGGTTACGAAGGCAATAGGTCTCGCGGAAGCGAATAACAATTTTCCTTTGCAGTCGGAAGCCTTAACTCTTGCAACAAAGAGGGAAAAGCGCCCAGAACAAAAGTATAGACTCCTTTTGGCCAACGCAGATTTAATGCTGAAGCAGGGCGAATTTGAAAAAGCCTGGAAGCTCGCAGCTGACGCTAAATCAGTCGCCAATATTCCCATCGACAAATTTAATGCTGAGATTCTCGAAGCAAGAATTCTACTGGACAACCAGCAAATCAATGCCGGTTTAGATCGCCTCAGCGATATCAGGCGCCGAGCTGACATTGCTAAACCTAACCTAGGAAGAGAAGATTGGGGTGAGGTGGTGTCTAAGGTGGAATTAGCTAGAGCCCAAGAAGAGATGAAGAAATTTAAATCGGCTCGCATTGATAAGGAAGATCAATCTTTAGTGAGATCCCTTGCTATCAAGTCAGAGATTTTCGAAAATGCGGCGGAAAATTTCAGTCAAGTCATCGGCACTGGGTCTAAGGAGTTTGCGCCTGAGGCGAGATATCGTCTGGCTGAGGCGTCTGGTGAGCTAGCAAAAGACATTAAAAAGGTACTTTATGACGAAGAAAAGAAACTACCTTACCGAGATCAGGAGCGCCTCAAAGGGCAAAGCGAACGTTTAGAAAGGCTCAGCAAAAGTTTGCATGCAGATAACGCCTTAGCGTCTACGCGGGATCCGGTTGCTCTTGGCCAAAACAGTTGGCTGAGGAAGTCTTGGTTGGTCGTTAATGGCGGCAAAAGTTCAAATTTGGCGCCAAGTATACCAGCGGCAGCGCGGGTCGAGCTGCCCAATGAATGGAGTCTCTAATGAAAGCATTAATCCTGCTAAGTATGGTCCTAGCCTGCTCTTGTACAAAGAAAGATAACTTAGGGTTGGATGAGGGTATTGCTAAGGATCCGACCCGCCTGGCCAAGTCGATGGTTCTTGATCCCGTGACCGATTGGAAGTTGATGTTCACGCCTTCGCCCGATCGAGTCCATAGCGACAAAATCAAAAGCAAGTTAGAGAAATGGGGTAAAGTCTCTTCGCCAGAGGAAGCCATGCAAAAAGCTAGGCTTGAGTCCGCAATAGGGAGCTACAGCGCATCTGAAGATACCTTGAAAAGTGCTGTCAGATCCTATCCCAATGATCTAGATTTAAAGCTAGAGCTGGCGCTGGTCTATAGCCGAAAAGGAAATGCTGAGTCCTCTTTGGCTCTTCTTACGGAAATCCGCGTGCTGCTTGACGAGATCACCTATCCAGACAAGGTTTTTCTCTTTAAGTATCGCTATTGTCTGGGGCTTGCCTACCTTGATAATAAAGATGTGCCTAAAGGCCAGGACATCATGAGTCAGCTTGTTGGAATTGATTCCACTTTTGCTCCGGCATATGTGGCTTTAGCGCTTTCCTACCTCAATTCTGGGAAGATTTCGACGGCGGATTTCGTGGCTAAAAGAGGGCTAGAGCGATCGGGTGAGAATTTGGCTCTACTTAACTTAATAGGCACAATAGCCAGAACAAATGGCAAGCTTGATGAAGCACTCGAGTGGTATGCCAAAGCTATCAATATTAACTCTAAGTTTATACCAGCTCTCGTCAATCGCGCCGCCATAGGCATTGAAAAGGGTGATGCCGAATCTGCGGAAAAAGATCTTCAGATCGCACTTAAACTGGATTCTGAACAAGTAGATGCTTTGAATTTGCAAGGTGTTCTATGGATACAGAAAAAAAATTATGAACGCGCCAGAAATGTTCTCACTCGGGTTATTGAGATCGATCCAAACAATGTGGATGCAAGATTTAACCTAGCTTTGACCTTAGAGTCCTCCGCAGGTGAAAATGCAGAACTCAAGCGACTCTATCAGGAAATTCTCCAGCTGGCGCCACCTTCCAGCGCCGTCTATGGCAAGGCGGATCAACGACTTTCTGAAATGCGTCCCTTCTGAGAGTCCCTCTAAGAGTCCCTCTAAGAGTCTATGGTCCGTAGTTTCCGGGTGTTAGCTGGTAGTCGCTTAACTTAGCAAGGATTGTGCCGATATCTCTTTAAGTTTTAAGCCTAAGGGAGTGCATGATGTCTGAGCCAAAAACAGTGTATGACAGAACGAGCTTCATTTTGGTTGTGGAAGACGATGAGACTCTAATCAAGTTTTTTAAAATTCATTTGAATAAGTTCTTTTCCAAGGTCATTGTTGTAAAAAACGCCAAAGAAGCCTTAGATACGATAAAAGAAAAGAGCATAGATTTAGTGGTTTCAGACTTTAAAATGCCTAAGATGGATGGCATTCAGCTTCTGAGAAAGGTTAAGAAGATCGATCCAAAGATCCCCTTTATCTTGGTGAGTGGCTACTTAATGGATTCGGCACAGGAAAAAGTTTGTCGTGAAGAAGCCGATGGCTACTTGAGAAAACCTTTTCATGTGGATACTTTTAATGACACCATCGTGGCAGGAATGGCCAGAAGACTTATGCTAAATGAACTCTCTGAATTGGTGTCTGATACCAAAAAAGTCTCGGATCTTCTCTCCGGCAAAATCAAAGTTGAAAACATTAAAAGGTTGAAAGACCCTAAAAAAGCTAAAGACATTCTGAGCGAACTTGCCACCAAGATTAATCTGGCTTCCTAAAAATAAGGATTTCTAGATTAGGGCTCGCCTCCTTGGAAATCATCGACTTACAAACTACGTTTTGTCGGCAGCAGACCCATGACATGGGAGATCAGGGCTAGCAATGAGCACGACAACATCATTCCGATTAGAAGACCTAGATAGTCACGACCTGGCTCTGGCGGTTTTAAGGAGCGTGCAAGCATTAGAAAGCTCATGGTAAATGTCCCTAGTCCTAGGCCGATGCTTTGTAAAAATTTGACCCTAGGGACAGCCTTTGAGTATGGCAAAGTGAGTCCAAACAAAATATGAATCATGGCAAATAAGTTTGTGTGGCCGTGGGCCGAGGTCGCGACTGTAAACCACCAAGCACTTTTGGCTGCAGATCCCTCAGCAAAAGATTGAACTTGCTCAGTGGCTAAAAAGAAACCGCCTGACGCCGCAAAAACGAGCACTGTAAAACCGATAATCATGTTCCAACGGGCAATCTTTGACACGTGTCGTCTACCTCTTCAATGGGGGAGGGGTCAATATTTGAATCCTAAGGCGCTAAACCCTGCCCTATAAGCCTCAGTCTTCCATGGGGTAATGAGTTCGATAGCCTGCATTGGTTCTACCCACTTTAAATTCACAAATTCATCATCAGTGGCTAGGCTCAGGTTAGGTGCGTCAGAATCGACTAACTCCACCAAGTACCAAGTCATGGCTTGGCCACGATATTTTTTTGAGAGCGGGGCATTTAAGGTTTCTGGAAAGTCATAGTGAATAGGATGGCTGGATTGTTTCAGAATTTTTAAGCGACTAATGCCAAGCTCTTCCATCATTTCTCGCTTAAGTGCCGCCTCATAATCCTCATTTTCTTCAACGCCTCCTTGGGGGAGTTGCCAAGAATTTGCGGCATCTGAGCGCTCAGCAACTAGAACTAGGCCGTTTCTATCAACGAATACGCCGACAACGCCTACACGGTAAGGTTTTCCTATCATGCTCTCCCTCATTTCTTCCTATAATTCTACCTATACTGCCCATAGGAGGCTACATGAATTCGATACTTTTTTATGTCATTAGGTCTTTTGTGCCAAGCGTTCTATCTCTAGTCCTAGCAAGTGTGGCGTTTGCGGGGGTCGATATCGGCCTCGATGGCTCTGCTTCAAACTACGACATGGGCCTCCAAAACAACAAACGATCGATGATCAGTGGGACGTTAGACGTGGGTCTGGGTAGCCATTTTCGTCTCGGATATACCCACCGAGTTGACACTAGTACCGCTTCTGGCTACAAGCAAGATTATGCAAGTAAGCTTTACTATTACGAAGAAAGTCGTACGGATGTTTCTTCAAATTCGTTAAATCTGTCACTTATTCTTTATTATGGGGATCTTTTCATCCCCTATATTCAAGCGGGCGCAGTTGTCAAAGATTACTATATGATTGAAAAGAGTGGGGGCGTCACTTATGTGATCAACCCAGCTCAATCCGGCCCTGAGCCTAGCGCAGGCGCTGGGCTTCATATTGTTTTGTCAAAAGACTTTAATTTGAAGCTTTCCTATACGGTGTCGCCGGGGGCTAAAATTCAAAGCCCAGCAGAGCCACAAAAGATCACAATGGTGCTCGACTCGACGACGGCGGTGGGGATTGTTTATAAGATGTAGTTTGCGACTTAATATGCCGTAATAAATGGTTATTTCATGGTTTCTGACAGTTTCCGCGGGCTGCGTTGTTAACTTCTAGAATTATATTCCGATCTTAAAAGCAGGACAAAAAATGTGTCTTTGTCTTTGGAGATCAGTGGATGTCAATTGGTTATGTCATTATTGTGGTGCTTTTACTGGTTGTCGTTGGAGTTTACTCCCAAGTCACCAAGTTAAAGAATCGCCCTATGGCAAAATCGACACAATCAGGAAAGAATCCAAAGCGTACTAGCGATCAGAGACATCTGACGCGTCACGAGACAAAAATATTGGACCAGGCAAAGTCTCTGATAGGGCAAAGTCGTGTTTTGCAGGCATCGAGGCTTTTGGAGTCCATAGGTTTAGAGCGGGATGCGATTGCTGTCCTGGAATCGAACAAACATATTCACGAGGCTGCACAAATCCTCATGCGGATGCGTCGGCCCAATCGAGCCGGCATTATCTATGCTAGAAATGGCTATTGGACCAATGCCGCGGAGTGCTTTATTTTGGCCGGGATGTTTTATGAGGCTGGTAAAGCATCTTTAGCGTCTGGGGATCTAGGGAATGCTGCAGTCCTTTTTGAGAAAGCCAATCGATTTGAAGATGCGGCAAAGATATTTTCTAAGAGTAAACTTTATATAGAAGCGGGACGTGCCTATCTGAAATGCGGAAATACTCACGCTGCGGTAACGTCGTTTATGAAAAAACTTGCAGAAGATACTACTTTTGATCGAAGTCAATTTGCTTCAGCCGACAAGGATGCCATGGTGAAATGGCTAACTGCTGGCAATATCCAAGACGACATTGTAAGCATTGTTCAGTTGTACGGCCAACTTCATAAACCCATTATAGAGTTTTATAAGTCAGGTAACTATAAGAAAGCAGTTCCTCTTATCTCCAAGGTAAAAATAGATGATATCAATCGAATCATGATCGATATTAACTATGAAAACGCGTCTTATGTCGATCTGGCCCTGGCCTTTGGCGAGGCTGGAATGTATGATCGAGCCGGTATGATTTTTGAAGCTGGCGGCAAATTTGATCAAGCAGGCCTCGCTTTTGAGAAATTTGGCGATCTAGAGAGGGCCTACTATTGCTTCGAGCGGGCGGGTGACACAGGGAATTCGTCTCGCTTAAAGTCTAAAAAATCCTCTGCCAGATCTCAAGGTTTTTCAGCGCCGAGTCAATTTGTTTTAGGTGAAGACTCTCTATTGTCAGAAGACTCTCAATTGCCAGAAGACTCTCAATTGCCAGAAGACGGTCAAAGTTTCACCCGAAATCAAGCAGACATTTTTCCGAGTGAAAGTATGAGGCCATTAGATTCTTCTTTCGATGTGAACTATCAAGACAAAGACACGGCAAAACATAGCCAGCTCGAATCCATGCCGCCGATTCCATCCATTCCTAGGAAAGGCTTCGAGGAGTCTAGGGAAGCTAGATTTTATATTGAGGATCTTGATGAGGAATCGAACCGCGATGACGGTGGTCAGTCATCCTTCTCTGATTTCATAGAAGCCTCACCTAGTGACGACACACGTGGCAGAAATCTATCGGCCAATGCATTTTTGTCGACTTCGTTAGAGAAGACGGAGCATTTTGATTCTGGGGCAAGTTTAAGCTCGAGGTTTTCCAAGGAAGATTCTAGATATGTGATTGCGACCCATAAGAATTTTTTTAATTGTTCTATTTTCTTGGATTTAAATAGGGATGAGTGTGAATTGATTTGGAATACGGGTGAGGTCTTGGATCTTGAATCAGGATCCATACTTTATGACGGTGTATCAGAGTTAGAAGGCATGTATGTGGTTTTGGAGGGAGCACTTAGTTGTACTAGGAAAAACAAAAGCGATTCTAAGCCGTCAGGAGCCATATCAGCCTCGGACACTTTTGGAGAATTGGTGGTTTTAGCAGAGTATCAGACGCCGATGCAGCTCACTGCCACATCTCCATGTAGAGTTTGGTATTGCAGTTCAGCTAAATTTCAAGAAGCTCTTTTTTCAAACGGAAATATTTCGACAAAAATTTACAAATACTATCTTGCCAAACTTCTTACGCGTCTCACCCATCAATCGAAGGCAGGGTGACCTATGAGGTGTTTAATTCATAGTGATGATAGAGCTTGGAATAAGCCCCATTTAGGTTGCTATCTTTGTTGTGAGTTGTTTATTCGTAAAATTAAGCAAGAAAATGCGGACGCCAAAATGCAGTCTTGTGAAGGTTATGATTTTGAATCTATGGCGAGAGTTAGAAAGAAACGCTCAGAAAAAATACTCGCCTTGACGCGGAAGAAATGACGAGTGCAGTCCCTTAGGAAATCTGACAACAGTATTAGTTGCGGTTCGAGATATCCTTTTTGGGGACGAATTTATTAATTTTCGACCCAAGCTTTTGAACCAAGCTTTTGACCCAAGATAGAGAGCTTGACGGCCAGCCATCTTGGATCAAATTCATCTTTGCGTCACTATTTTGAGCATCACTTAGGGCAATTTTTTAACACACTTCAATGATGACTGCAGAGGCCTCTCCGCCGCCAATGCAAAGAGTCGCTAGCCCGTAACGCTTTTTGTTTCTAATTAAGGAGTGAGTCAGGGTGGTGAGCACACGAGC
>CAXNGG010000003.1:0-24803 GCA_964201885.1 Oligoflexales bacterium | reverse complement strand
ACATTGACGAGGATGTCACCTATATTGGTGACTTGCTCAATAGTGGTTCCCCCTCGATGAATCATAACTCTATTTCTACCCGAATTCTTTGCTTGATAGAGAGCCGCATCAGCCCTCGCCACGGCTTGATCGGTAGATTCGCTTCCTATGGCCATGGCGGCAACTCCGATGGAAATACTATTAGGAATCGCTTCGTCCTGCCAAAGGTAGGTTTCCATCTCTATTTTTTTCCTAACTTTTTCTGCCACTTTTCCTGCTTCATCTAAACCAGACCCTGGGAGAATCGCAAGAAATTCTTCGCCACCGTAACGACAAACTATATCTGATTTCCTAAAGCTTCCCTTTAAAATGGAGGCTACCTTGGAGATGATCAAATCGCCGGCTTGGTGGCCATAATTGTCATTAATACTTTTAAATTTATCTATATCGAACATGATTACCACAATCTTTGCATTTACAGAACCGATGGGCGCTAATCCTGCCTCATCTGCTAACTTAGGGAACGCTTGATCAAAATAATTTCGATTAAAGAGGGTCGTCAGCTTATCAGTGACTGACTGTTTAGATTTATCAACATACTTGCACTGAAGCTGGGTCTCCGCAGTAACATCCCTCAAAAGCAAAAAAGCTCCAAATGGTTTTTGGTCACTTCCAATAAAAGGAAAATACCCGATAATCAAATTAAGGTAGGAATGTGCTTCGCTCGAACCAGCTACCTCATCGATACGTCCTGGTCCTGGCATATTTATAAGTTGCGATACGGAATATCCTTTTCCATCAACTTCAAGCCTGATGCAATGGTCAAACGACTCTGCTTTGAGCATTTCTTTGGATTTCATACCCGTAACTTTGCTCAGCCCCATATTGCATTTTAGGAGTCTACCGTTTTCATCGACGACGGCCCAAGCATCTAGAAGAGATTTCGAAAATTCTCCGTAATACTGCTCAAAAAAGTCTTTTGCATTCGGTTCTTCGAGTTTTAGAGCTTCCATCATTCTTCTCCCAAATAAAGCGCCAAGACAAAAAATTAGCCTGCTTGCAGAAATCCAAAAAACTCGTCTTCGATTTCTTCCATTTCCATTTTCTTACCGCACTTTTCACAGTTAAAATCTGAAATCGAAACCGAGCTGCCATTTTCTGGTAAATCTTTGCCGCGTTCAAAAATGCGCCAAGCAGAATGGCCGCAATGCTCACATCCGTATTCAGCATAGACACTTTTAATTTTTGCAGAACCAAGAAAATTTGGAATCATATTAACCTGACTTACAATTTCAGGAGTGCACTCTTCGAATTCAATTTGTCTGGATTTTTGAGCATCTCGAAGAAAGGAAATCCAGGCTCTCACTCCACACGAATTAACCATCTTAATTCCTGCGAAATTTATGATGACCTTACTATCCAAATGTTGACCCATATCGATGAGTTGAGATTCAGAATCTTCGTTGATTTTGCCTGAAATATAAATGAAATCCCAGCCGTCTCTCTTTTCGACTCGATACTTAAAATCCATAGTACACCTTCTCGAGATTCTTTAGTTTTAAACCTTGGGTCAACTAAGCCCCGAAGAAGGTATCGGGTGTAGAAACAATTTCTTTAGTTCGAATTTGCCCTCACACACTCCCAAAACAAGTTATGCCAAGGAAAATCCTTGGCATAATTAGCAATGAATTAAATCAGTTACAACAGACAAGGACGCCTCCTGCCTCCCGTGCCCTAAAGAATTGTCCTCAGGGGCAAATGGTGTGTGAGCGCTCCCGACCTGGGATCTGCATAAGTAGAGTTGCCCACTCAGGCAGGCAAGTATCTAAAATAATGCGATTATTTTAGCCCGCTGAAATGATATTAGTCTCTCTTAAGATACGGATACGAGCTCAAATAGCCCTTAAGACGTTCAAAAATAACCGGGCCATCAGAAGCCGAAATATCTTTGGATGCCTGAGCTTCTGAGATTTGTTCTCGATAGCTCTCAATCATTTCAGACATGTCATAGTTTCTTGAGGTCAATAACTCATGAATGGGATCGCCTTCCGTGACCTTTGAAATCTTCCAATCACCTTGTTCATTGAACACGACTTCAATTTCGTGGATGGCGCCAAAAAGATTGTGCTCATTTGCTAGTGATTCCTGATAGGCACCCGTTAAAAAGAAACCCAAATAGTAAGGAGCATTAGACATGGTATGTAAATCAAGAAAGTTCTTTCGGTCCGTGCTGTCAATAAACCGTTCCAAACATCCATCGGAATCACAAGTAATATCTACAATTGTTCCCTTTAGAGTTGGTTTTTCATCATGCCTGGAAAGCGGCATTACTGGAAAAAGTTGGTCAATGGACCAAGAGTCGGGAATCGATTGAAAAATTGAGAAATTCGCGAGATATTTGCTGACTTTTAGGCGCTGCAAAGATTCAAATTCATCTCCATCGCCTTTTTCAAAAGAAGAAAAATACAAAGCCCGTCTGCAAATCAAGTGGAACATATGCTCAGCAGCTGCTCGTTCTTTTAAGGGGATATAACCTAGATTAAATAGGGTTTGAAGTTCTTCATTAAATTCTACGGCATCATGGTAGTATTCCGCGTAGTTCTTTCTAGAAACATTGTCCAAAATATATTTAAGTTCGCGAGTCGCTCGTTGGGCATTGATAACTTCTTTTTCAATATCAAAACCTTCAATGGTATCTAAAGTCTCTTCGCCTTGAATCTCTCTAATGTCTGTCACAACCACGCTGTGATAAGCAGCGATAACTCTTCCTGATTCCGTCACAATGTCAGGCATTTTGACGCCTTCTGCTTTGCAGACTTCACTGATGACATAAACCGCGTCATTTGCAAATTCTTGCAAATTGTAGTTAGCTGACGACGTGGCGGTGGTGCGACTTCCGTCATAATCAACTCCGACACCACCTCCAATATTCAAATACTTAGGACTGAAACCCATCTTAATGACTTTGGCGTATACGATGGCGGCTTCTTTAAGTGCGTTTTTAAAGCGCTTAATAGCGGTAATTTGAGACCCGATGTGAAAATGTAACATGCTGAGTTGCTTTTGCATGCCCGCCTTCTCGAGTAAATGCAGAGCGTGAAGAAGCTCGACGGTAGTGAGACCAAACTTGGAGGACTCGCCGGAAGACTTCTCCCATTTACCAGAGCCCTTCGAGGAAAGACGCACTCGCAAGCCAACTTCAGGGTGATGGGTAACTCCCTCGGTGGGGGCTTTAGATTGCTGCACAATCATCTCAAGTTCGTCTGGACCCTCGACCACGCAAACCACTTTGCGGCCTAGACTTGCTGCGGTAAAGGCAATTTGAATGAACTCCGAATCTTTAAAGCCATTGCAAATGAGAAGCGACTCTTTAGACATGGGATAGCTTAATGCAGCCATGAACTCTGTCTTTGAACCAACTTCCAAACCCCAGTCTACTTCTCTGCCGTAAGAAATAATCGCATCAATAAATTCACGGCGTTGATTTACTTTAAAAGGAAAGACTCCTAGGTGGCGCCCTTGGTAGTTGTACTCTTTAACGCTGTTTGCAAAAGCTTGGTGCATGCGCCTAAGCTGCCGCCTTATGGCTTGCGGAAACCTTATGATCAATGGCGTGGAAATGCCGAGCTTTTTAGCTTCTTCCATGATTTCCGGGAGAGACACAAAATTTTTATCATCTGCATCAGGATAACAAATCACATTACCTTGATCGTCAACGCCATAATATCCAGCACCCCAAGACTCAATACCTGAGTTTTCGCGAGCTTCTTGGATTTGATGAATATTCATAATGGGACTCCTCAATGCACCTTTAGCCGGCACCAAAATAGGCCCCACCATAATGTCCTGGGCTGAAAATACAACAACTTTTTAGGGTCTTTAAAAAACTTGCCACATCGGCTATAGGTGAAGAGATGATCGTATGGAAGGGTTCTATGAAAGTTACTTCTGGATGGGCAAAGAATCTTCCCTTGTTGGCCCCCTCAGGCATTCACACAAGGCCCACACGGACCCGTGTTAGGGAAGCTGTACTCTCTATCCTCCAATTTGATCTCAAAGACACCATCGCCATAGACGCCTTCGCCGGCTCCGGGGCTATGGGCTTGGAAATGCTGAGCCGAGGTGCTAAAGGCTGCCTTTTTGCAGAAAACAATGGGGAGGCGCGGGCTATCCTTTCCCAAAACATCAAATCTCTCAGGAAACGCGCGGAAGGAGCTGGCTTGGCTGCGCTGGATATGGCGTCCTTTGAAGGGGACCTCATGACGGGCTCTTGGGTCTGGCCTCGGGCCTACCAAAACCCGGACATCCTGTGGGTAGACCCGCCCTATGAGCTGGCGCCCACCTGGCTCTCGCAATTTTTAACCCGCCCAGGCCTTTACCCCAGGCTCGGGGGAATGGTGATCGTGGAGCACAGAACCGCTGATACTGGCCAGATTCAGGCGCTGTTTCAAAAATGCCCTGACTATAAGTTAAAGAATTTAAAGAGGTATGGCGAAACCTCTATTATATTTATGGAAAGAGTCATTTGAGTCGGAGGGCAGTTTGAGTCGAAAACCACTTATTGGCATGTATGCCGGCTCTTTCGATCCCTTTACCTTCGGCCATCTTGATGTGGTGGAGAGGGCATGCAAACTTTTAGATGAGCTGGTTATTGCCATCGGAACTCACTCTACTAAAAACTCCCTGTTTACCAATCCAGAGAAACTAGAGCACTTAGAATTTCTTAAAACCCGTTTTCCCAATGTTTCTTTCGAGCTCTTTAACGGGCTTGCCGTTGATTTTGCCAGCAGCCGCGGGGTGAGTGTTCTCATTCGCGGACTAAGAACTGAGGCTGATTTTACCTATGAGATGCAAATGGCGGTGATGAACCGAGTATTAAAGCCGGAACTACAAACCATATTCATACCCTCAAGACAAGACTTTGGGCACATCTCCTCGACACTTGTCAAAGAAATCGCGAGGCTAGGTGGAAATGTCTCCGCTTTAGTTCCACCTCATATTGCTGCAGCACTCCGTGATAAGTATAAATAAGCCATGAAATTCTTGATTCTCTTTGCATGGATTTCAATGCCGGCAGCTGCGCTAGAAATTGGCTCCCGCGATTTGGTAGAACTTAAGGTGGCTCAGGACCAAGTCGTCAACTGGCAAGGAGACGGGTTTAGTCTTGGTTGCCAAAAGGGTTCGACCTGCCTATTTGATGCGAGTAAATTTTCAAAAGGTTCCTATCACATCTCCTACTTTCGAGAAGAAAGCCAAACTCTGCATTTTGGCTCTGAACTTATCGAAATATCCTCCGAAAACGTCCGGCAAAAAAAAACCTTGAGCCTTCCCCTTAAACAAAAAATCACCCCTGAAGACGTCTTTGCCGCGCCAATCTCAGGAGTCGGATTTATCGAAAGAGATGGAAAAAAAATCATTTTGAAGAATTTTCCTGAAGTCCTATACCCTAATGATCTCGTTAAAAATATCGGTGGTTCTGTAATTTACCTAAATCTTTCAAAAACCGAATCCGCTCTACTGCAAAAAGACAGCCTCGTCAAAATGGGAGGCCCTGACCCATCAGCTCATCCCCATGTATGGCTCAAAGGAGACGGAATTTTCACTGCGACGAATAAAACCTTGCTTAAGGTTGGAACGGCAACGATACAATCCGGAAATAAAGGTGGCCGCATCTTGATCTATGACAGCCAAGACGGTCTCGGTATTTTACCTATGGAAGGCGAATTTGAGATTAAATCAAAGAATACCAGTTTAAAATTTTCTGCACCTTTCGGGTTCGAAGTAAATGACCAAAAAACGCAATTGACATCTCGACTTTCTTGCGATGATCCCTTGGAATACGTTAAGGCTAGAATCCCTTTTACAGCGGAGTGCAAAGACCTACGGATCAAAAATTTAGGCGTTCTTTTACTCCCCTTTTCTGAAGGTAAAGGCACCGTCTCAAATAAAGTCTCCCAAGAGTTAAAGTTACCCTGGCATCAAACGTTTTCTTTGAAGTCAGGTTTAGAAGACGAGCAAAAGCTTATTATGGGAGTCGGGGACAATGTGGCCAAAACGGCCAGCTTTCCGACTAAGATGCGCTACTTTCTATCGAGAAATGACTGCATGGCGGTGAATAACGAGCCTTCTGAAAATGACAAGGAGAGTGAGCTTAAAACCTATTACAGTAGCATTTGTTCGGTGAGATCGTCCAAATACAGCGGTGCCAAAAATAAGCTTCTATGGGTCAAGCCGAGGCTCACTGACGACAGCCTTAGTCAGTCCGTAGACACGCTTCTCCAATCAGACTGGGTCAGGGCTCTTCCGAAAGAAAACTTAAGCCTTTTTTTTGGACGTGACTCCAATGGATTTCTAAAAGAGGCACAACCTACTTCCTCACCGTTCAAAGGATATAGCGAAAGATTTATGCCTTTTTTTGGTGCCTCTTTGAATCGTCAATGGTGCCTTTTTGAAGAGGCACCATTAGCCTTAAATCTACAACTATCCATAGAAGCAAAAGCTTATTTAGTGGAGAACCAGATTCCTTTTGCGAGGCACTTTGAAGACATTACCTTACCTTTAGCGTTTCACCTATCAAAGGATTCTTTTTTAGAGTTGTCCCCTATAACCAGAATGTTAGGCAATGGATTCCCTTTGGAAACAATCGGCGCTGGCATGTACGCCAAGATTAAAATCGAGTCCATGAGTGTCAAAACGGACGTCCTAAACACTGATGACTTCAATGACCAACCGGAGATTATTGATTATGTATCAGGAAATCCTACTTATTTTACCTCCACAAAAACCTCCGATCGCCCCTTCACGACCAGGTCGACAACCGTTGCCTATGAAATAGCTACGGCTAGAACCAGCAATCAGGTCTATTTTGAATACTTGAGATCCAGATACTTGCAGTTTGTAGAAAACAATCAAAGTTATAGGGCCATTGCCATTGGCGGAGATTCCCAGTTCACACTCATGAAGCAGATTCAATTCGATCTTGGTTTCAAATTTGAAAAAAGAAGCTATATGGAAGGCCAAAAGGGTTCATTACTCAAACTCTCGGGCAAGAGTCTTTGGAATTTTTCGCCAGACTATTCAACTTTCTTAAAGTTAGATCACACGGCCTCCAAAGGAAGCCAAGTAAACGCCACCTGGAAATCCACGCAGGCTTCTATGGGCCTCACCAAGGAATTGCGTTAACGTCCATTTACTTGCAAACGCTCCACACCAATTTGTTGGTAGTTGTCCAAAATTTCAACCCAAACCTGCGACCTAGTATCAAATGTCTTCTTTAAAAATATTTTAAACAAAACGCTAATGATGGGAATTCTCCCCCATGGATCAAGCCTTGCTTCGGCATTTTTGTTTCCTTTTAAAAGCGAATCTGCCACAATATTTCTATCATTAAACTGAGTTTGAAAATTTGTATTTACTTCACTTTCCCCAGAGTCTGATTTCAACTTGACTCGAAAGTTTGCATATCCCAAGTGAGCGTCCCATTGAACGTTTCCCTGGCCTTCAACTCGCAAGAATTCACCGCTGCTGAGGACGAAAGCCTCCATAAATGAAAAACTTTTATCGCTCTCTATTTTCATTATTTTTGCCGAACTGGAATCGTGCTCTTGATTGGATTTTTCTCCCGTATTTGGAGGTGTGTCTATCTGCGCTGTTGTAAGTCTTCCAAAATCCTTGGCTTGATCCTCTCGGACTGAGGAAAATTGAAACCCTACTTTTATGTATTTCGAGGGGAAGCTTTTCTGAGGGAAGATTACGATCAAATTGCCTAAACCCCGCGAAATTAGATCCTGATCTGGCTTGCGTAGGTTTCCTTTCACGATGAGAACCCGGCCAGGAAGTTTGGTAGCAGACTCAACGCTGACGCCAAATATTTCTTTGGGTTTTTGACCAAAGTCTATTTCGCCTTTAGTCTGGTCGATCCATTTATCGTCCACAAGGGCATTTAGCGCGTAAATTTGTTCGATGCTGCGAACGTCTCTTGAAACCAAATTTCCTTTACAGGTAAAATGTATTTCCTCGCAATCATGATCGATTTTTCTCGGGGATTCCACACGAATCAGAATGGGATCTTGGGTTCTTGATACTGGCGTTGGATCGATAACCGAAAGGCCTTCCTTTAGGGCAATCGCTTTGTAAGTAGACTCTGAAGTTTGAAACAGATGGACAGAGTTCCCTTTTACTTTAATGCCTTCAGGAGAATTTATTGATAACTCCTTTATGGCCCCAATCGGGAGTATCAGAGTTTCTGAAATCTCTCCAGCTTTAAGATCAGCATTACAAAGCATCAGCAAGGTCACCAGGACTCGTAATAAATTTTCTTTATAGTCTTGCATGAGTCCGCCCCAGAGGGAATTTGGTCCACAAATCTCGTATGTTTTAAAAGGTTCCATTTATTAAGAGGAAGCAGACTCATCTGTGAAGATTTGATCGTTAGAGATTTTTCTCTACAATTAAACTCCACCTCTGGCAACAGGACGCAAATAATATCAGTGCTGCTGATTAACGCACCCTTTATGGTTGACTTCCCCTCGCACGAAGCTTCCAACTTTAAAGAGGTTTCTATTTCAATGCGGGGATTTCCTTCTGTTAAATCTTGGCTTTTTCTATTCAGGAAGCTCCATAGGAGTAATACGATCACCAAAAGAATCATAGGATGACCCAGCTTGGAGAGCACCTTGTGTTTCGATTTGGTCCCCAACCGCCGCAACCAAATGGAGGCTGCATTTGAAAACGATGATCCAGGTGATTCCTTCTCCATTGTTCATTTTCCCTGCCTTATTGTTTTAAAATTTTATATTAAACTTTTTTTATTCTAAAAAAGCAGCCTGAAGGCAAACTTCTGGAATCTAATTGCCATCCAAGACAGGCTCCAACCTCGGTGAAATCTTCCCGTGAAGTCTCCCCGCAAAAATCTCTATGCAGTTTTTCTAGCTTGGTGAAGCAGGTCGTTAGATTTGCAATTTCTTTAACTTCATTTTGGATAGCCATGGCGACAAAAAAGCTAAGAATGCAGCTTATATAATTCATGACAGTACCTACCACTTATTTTCTAAGAAGTGAAATACAGGACCATCGTTTTAAGGGCTAGGACTAAAATATTCTATGTAGAATGACGATAGAGATCAGAGCTTCTAAATGGAATGACTTGATGAATTGACGTATGTCCTAAAAGAAGAGCCAGCCAACGATCCAGGCCTAAAGCATTCCCGCAGGCACTGCCTAGGTCCTGACGCAAACTCTCAAAAAAAAGCCGATCTTGGCCAGGAGCTTCATAGCCATGGGAGCGACGATATTCATCTGTTTTTGCAAATCGTCTCGCATTTTCTTCGGCAGAAAGACATTCTTTAAATCCATTTGACAGCTCAACGCCCCGCACATAGAACTCCACTCTTTTAGCAACTCCGCCTTCGACTTCTGCCAGCGCCGCCTGGGATGGGGGATAGTCATAGAGAATGGCCACGTCTTCTTTAGCTAGTATTGGCTCAATTTTTTCAAGCAATACTTTAAAAAATGCTGAGAAGAAATCATCATTTTGATTGATGGAAAGAACGTTAGCTTGTTGTGCCTTATGCGGCAGTTCAGCATCTAAATCCAAAAGCTCAATGCCGACTTGAGCAAATGCTTCATAGACCGAAATTCGCGGAACTTCCTTAGGTACCGCTAGAGGACGGGAATGATTCATCTTAGCAAATCGCTCACTTGTAAATCTTAAGAAAAGTTCGATTTGCTGAATAAATTCTGGAAAGCTTAGGCCTCTTTCATACCACTCTAGCATGGAAAATTCTGGGTGATGCCACTGGGAATGTTCGCCATGATTTCTGAAGCAAGGAGCGATTTGATAGATTCTATCTTCACCTTGAGCCAAGATTTGTTTCATATGGATCTCAGGGCTAGACCTTAGCCAGAGCTGATGAGAGACGTTTTGATAGTCCTGCCATTTTGTACCAAAATAGCGCAAATGGTCTTCGGAACCAGGCGTGATAACGACCACTGGGGACTCAACTTCCAGATAGCCGCGCTCATTAAAGAACTCGCGAATGCAAGTCTTCAAATAATGGCGTTGCCTCTGAAAATTATGCATCAAACGGCTATTTTTTCTTAGCCAGGGAATGCTTGACCTTTGGCTTCGTATTTAAATGAACGGGATTCTTGGACGGTACCTTTTTCGTCGTACTTGGAATGACTTCTGGTGGCGACTTCTTGCCTTCATGATCTTTGTCTCGTTCCTTGTCGGCCGCAGTAAGCCGCTTAGAAATAATATCTAGGGCAGATCCGGGGGCAAATGTTTTATCTAAAACCGAATGAGCTCCAAAAGGCTTGCCCGTGGCAAGTTCAAAAACCTGCCAAAAGTAAGTGCAGGGATAGATCTTTAATCGACCTTCTGCGACTGCCTTTCTGGCCTGGGGATGAAGCATGAGCTGGCTTTGATTCTGAACGGGCAGGATTATGTGACAGATTTTTTTTGTTTTGATGCTTTCTGAAGCTTTAAGGAATCCTTCAATCTTTTCATTGACGCCGCCTACAGGCTGCACTTCGCCAAATTGATTTAACGATCCTGTTACCGCAAAATCTTGGGAAATAGGAATCCCTGCAAGAGCACTTATAACAACGAGCAACTCGGCACACGTGGCACTGTCGCCATCGATCATTCCATAGGATTGTTCAAAGGCAACACTTGCTGTAAATCCTGAAATTTTGGTTCTAGATAGCAGGGAATTGAGAAATCCGGTCAGGATATAAATCCCTTTGTCATGGATATTACCTGAGAGTTTAGAGGCTCTCTCAATATTTAAGATGCCGCCCTCTGTCATAGATACACTGCAAGTGATTCGGCTAGGCTTTCCAAAAGAATAATCACCCAGATCGTAAACGGCTAGTCCGTTGACCTGGCCGATAACTTTGCCCTCAAAGCTCAACATGATATCTCGATTCACGATCATTTCTTGCATATGGTCTTCCACCATATTGACGCGATTCCATTGCAATTCTAGAGCCTCTTCCACATGCTCTTTTCGGATAGCACGCGCATTGTAGCTGCGAGCCACATAGTCTGATTCAATAGTAAGGTCTTTCAATTTTCCATACTGGGTCGTGAGATGCTTTTGGGAATCTACCAAGCGACCACCATACTCCACGATAGAAGAAATCGCTGTCGGATCAAAAGGTAGTAGGTTTTCAATTTTGCTTCTTGTGGCGATAAAAGAAGCATAGGCGTTGATATTCTTAGGGGCGCGTATCATCCTATGTTCAAAATCAGCCTTAATTTTAAATATCTTTTGAAAGTCTTCATCTAACCCATAGAGCACATGATAGATTTCGTCATTTCCAATGAGAATGACTTTTAAATCTAGGGGGATAGGCTCAGGTCTAAGACCAGACGTGGGAAGTAAAGAAAATTGTTCGCCTAAATCTTCGATGTAGGCTTTGCGATTTTTAAGGACCCGCTTAAGAGTATCCCAGACCGTTCCTGTTTTAAACATATCTTGGGCATTCAAAACGAGGTATCCGCCATTTGCTTTATGTATCGCGCCCGCATGAACCATTGAGTAGTCGGTCAAATACATACCATGTTCAACATTTTTCTCGATCTTGCCAAAAAGATTGTAATAGGTCGGGTTAGACTCAATGACGACTGGTGCGCCTTTGGTTCCCCTGTTGTCAACGAAGACGTTGATTTTATATTTTCTAAACTTGTCTCTTTCACCGCCAGCTAATACTACTAGCTCTTGCTCTTCTGATTTGTTGCTACTGTCTGAGTCCGTCTCAAAAAATTCAGATAAATTGTCTAGAATGTGAGTCGCAATTTCGTCGAGATATTTTTCAATCTCCTTGTTCTTCTTGTAACTTTCGCTCACGGGCCCAAGAATGGCTGCGATCACCTGGCGACCAATCTCTTTTTGGAGATTTTCAATGTACTGTTTCGTCTCAATCTCTATGGATCGAACTTTTCGCGCGAAATCGAGCACTTCCGGTTCTAATGCTGATCGAGTGGCTTCCACGCGTTCCCGATCCTCTGGCGCAAGCTTTGCGTATTCTTTTTCCGTTAAGGGGCGCCCTTCAATAACCGGGATGGTCTCGATGCCGACACGGGTAGATTTAATTTGAAAGTTTCTTTCTTTGGCCATTTTTTCGAGCTCAGCAAACATTTTGGCCTGAATTTCATTGCTTCTAGAAACGGCTGAATTTACAGCGTTTTCGTAGTCCTCGCTTTGAAGGGCATTGGGCACTTCTTGCTTCAATGTTTTTACAGCAGCTTCCATTGTTTTAGAAAACTTCCAGGCAGTGCCTGTTTCCATCTCAATTGCTTTTGGTCGATCGGATTGGGTAAAATTATAAACATAAATCCAATCCGGCGGGGTCTCCGTGTCTTTAGACCATTTTTCTAAAAAGGTACGAATGACACTGGTTTTGCCTGTGCCTTGGATGCCGGCAACATAAATATTGTAGCCAGGCTTGCGGATGCCTAATCCCATGTTTATAGCCTTTATGGCTCTCTCCTGAGCAATAAAGTCATGGGTAGCCTTTAAGGTCTTTGTCGACTTGAACTTAAACAGACTTGGCGGACAAGGCAAGAATACCTGGTCCGCCTTTAAGTATGCGGGAAGCTTTTGAATCGTCGTTCGAGCCGGAGTCTTTTTGGTTGTCACGTTTATATAGCCTTTCCAAAAGTCTCCTGGCTTATTTAATCCATGGGATATAGCTGGTTGATAAGAGCTTTGTAGGTTTCCCAAAGCTCAAATCGTGCAGCTGGTTCCTCAAGAACAGCCAGAAGGTTGCCAAGAATCAACGCACCCTTGCCAGATTCTTCATTTAAGAAATGTTCGCCGTAAGCATCAATAAAATCAAGTGCTTCTTGTATGCCATCATGGGAATGTCGGTGAATAGCTACCGCGACGCCCATTTCCAGCCAGATGCCAAGCTCTTGTGGGTTGGCCTTAGCTTTGATGCCAATACGTACAGTGTCGTTGCAAAGAGCTGTCAGATGCCCATCTGGCAGCCAATCGCGATGCTCGCCAGTAAAGTAAGACAGGGTTCGAAAGGCTTGGTACCAGTTTTTGGCGGCCAAATGAATTCGGATACGCTCCATCATCCGCTCGTAGGCCTCAATGGTTTTGGCCCGTTGTTCAGCTTCTGCCCTTTCTCTTGCTTCCAGCTCGGGTCTAACTCGAGCCTTTAGGCTAGAGAGAGCCTCATAAGCTTCATCTAGGCCCACCATGGCAGCTACATCCAAGTCTCGGCCCAGACCTTCAGAAACGAACTGAATGATATGGGGAACTGAGGTGTCGGTCGCATGGGAAAGTTGGGACAGGGACATTTTGGTTCCCGCTGGCCACTGCGGGATCATTTGATTAAGCCTGTAGACAAAGTCGATCATTTTTTTGGTCCCCCATACCGTTGATTTGAGACAAAAGTAACCTGACCCTTACACTAGGGTGTCGTGGTTCATGCTCTTATGTTTATTTCATTGAGTATAAGGGATGCTGGGGTGCCTGATTCAAAATATTTTTTCAAATGACTTGAACATGCCTTGGTTCTAGGTTTTTTTTTTTCAAAAACCTTGTACGTTAGGACTGGCAGGGGCCGAATTGAAAAAAATGCTGCAAGCCTGTCAAAGGAAGGGGTTCCATTCCGGATGGCCGAAAGCCACACCTCCCAAAAAGGGGGGCGTGGCCTCAAAAATAGTGCGTTCCTCCGCCTATCCGCTTTATGTTCACGAATAAGCTGAAGACCTTAGCTAACTAGGGTTCCGTTACTTGGCGTTGGTGCGTAGTTTACGTCTTTTTCGCATCATTTTGCGTTTCTTCTGTCCAACTTTGCGGCGGCCTTTAGGATGCTTTCTTTTATGTCTTGAACCGTGCACTTTAACTCCATATCTTACAAGCGTTAGTGTCGCTTGGTTTACCAAGCTTTGATTGGATTCCACGAAAACGGCAATCTACAGGGTAAAAAGATACTTGTCAACGGGACCTGAAGAGCTACCTAAAATAAGTAGAACGATGTAAAATAGTCCTAGAAATTTCGCACGTTGCCAATCACGGAGGACATGTCTATGGCTCGCCAAACAAAAGATAGGGTTGGAAGATCCCTGCGCTCCCTCATTATAGAACCCTTTCAGCAGGTCAAACTTGGTCTCTATGCCGTCGCTGTTTCCTTGGTTTTTATGGCTTTGGCAGGGTATGTCTTTCATAGGTCATTTGATGAACAGTACCAAAATGTTATGAAAATATTTGCGGTCACTGATCCAGACATGCAGTGGCAAGTCCTCAATAATGATATTTACAAGAGCAATTTGAAAATACTCATCGGCTTGTTGTTGGCCTTTATTTCCTCGATGCTTTTCGTTGTCTTTCGAATGACGCATAAATATTACGGCCCTTTAGTTTCTGTCGAACGATTTTCAGATATGATTAGCCAAGGAAAATATTTTGAGCGTGTTCAAGTTAGAAAGGGAGATGAGCTAGGCCGATTAGCTTCTAAGCTAAATGCCATGGCAGCAGAGCTCGAGCGAAAACACGGCTCTCTAGTAGATAAAGACGGACAAACCATTCAACGCCGCAAAAATGAATCGGCTAGCGAAAATTAAGACTTTCTAGTGAGACGCCTCAAGAGATCGATAGGATTACTTGCCCGTTAGCCTTGCTGGCTGGCCGGTAGTCTCAAGCACATTGAACCAAAGCTCACCATGCTCCTTAATCCTTTGGGATTGTCCATCTAGCACATCTAATGGCACGTGGGTCATTCTGCCATGCCAATAACCGATCATCACACCAGTTTTACCTGCCATTGCAGCATGAACTGCCATTTGGGCAAAGCGAGCACAGAGCAGCTGATCAGCTGGATTCGCAATTTCTGAGCGTATCATGTAGCTTGGATCGATATATTTAATGGTGACAGGACGACCGGTTTTTGCAAAATGCTCTGTAATTCTCTTCTTAAGGAACTCACCAATATTGCCTAAGACCTGATTGCCGCTAGGGTCCTTTTCTCCCTGGATCGCATCAAAGTATTTTTGTCCGGCACCTTCGGCAACTACGATGACTGCATTATGTTTTTCTTGGAGACGGGTTTCTAGAGTCTTGAGTAGCCCATGGCTTCCCTCAAGGTCAAAATCCACCTCAGGAATCAAACAATAATTCACATGCCCGCTGGCAAGAGTCGCCGTAGCAGCAATATACCCTGAATGCCTTCCCATGAGCCTGACTAAGCCAATACATCGATCAAAGCTTTGAGCCTCGACATGGGCTGCATGCAAAGCTTGACATGCGACTTCCGTCGCGGTTTCAAATCCGAATGACTTCCGCACAAAAGGTATATCATTATCAATCGTTTTGGGAACTCCCACGATGGAAATATGAAGCCCGCGTCTTTCAACTTCCTTCTGAATGGCACGAGCTCCATGCATCGTCCCATCACCGCCAACAGTGAAAAGTATCTGAATATTTTGCTCAACCAAGCAATCTACTATTTCAGGGGCTGGAGGCGTGCCACGACTCGTTCCAAGAATGGTGCCGCCCACATCATGAATATCTGCAACTACTTCTGGATTGAGTATTTTGAAAGGTCGGCGCTTTTGACCTAATCCATGAAATCCAAAGCGCACACCGACGATGGAACGGATCCCGTAACGGTCGAATGCTTGTAAAACGATGGCTCTCACCACCGTATTGATTCCAGGACAAAGACCACCGCAAGTGACGATCGCCATCTTTGTGCTTGCGGGATCAAAGGCCAACATATTCCTAGGACCTGCCACTTCGAATGCAGGCAACTCCTGTTTTGCAAGAAACATTGCTTCTGCATCGGGTAGATGAGGATTGTACAAAAGCTTAGTTTCATCATTTATAAAATCTTTGCCAATGGGCATCGCAATGGGGTTTTTCATTCCCATGGATCTCAGACTAGGCACCTTAAACTCGAATTGTCGTTCTAAATCTGCCATGGTCTCAATTCCCCCAAATCCTCGATGTAAGTCCCCAGACTCCCAGATTTTTTATAAGTTGGCAATGGGTCTCGTAATATGTTAATAACCCGCCGAATGGTCTTAAACGGACTCTAGGGGGTTGTTTTTGGATTTTTATTCTCAAAGTCGTGAAGACTTAACTAGCGAATGGGGCCGGCTAGGGGTCAGTCAGGCGCATGTGAGAACCATTATGGCAGGAGCTTATAAGAAACTAAATCCTTGCCCATGGGCGGAGGCGACTCCCCCAAGAATGCTTAAAAATTGGCTAGAAGATCACGCCAGTGTCCTTAAAGTTGAGCGTTCCAAGATTCAGGTCTCGATGTATGACCATAGTGTGAAGTTTCTATTCAAACTCGACGACGGCTATGAAGTGGAATCCGTATTAATGCCAGAATCCAGTCGCATCACCATATGTCTGTCCTCCCAAGTAGGATGTGCTCAAGGCTGCGTTTTTTGCTTTACAGGAAAAATGGGCTTAAAACGCAATCTGCGTGCTAGTGAAATTTTAATACAAGTTATCGAAGCAAATCGATGGATTCAAGAAAACGCTAATTGGCTTAAAGCTTTAAACCTGCCTAGCTTTCAGCGTATTTCAAATGTTGTCTTTATGGGAATGGGGGAGCCCCTAGATAACCTAAATGAGGTGAGCAAGGCGGTATCCATAATGGTAGATCCATGGGGCTTAAATTTAGCTGCCAGAAAAATTACAATATCCACAGCTGGGCATTTAGACGGTTTAAAAGCTGCATTGGAATCTATGCCAAATGTTTCCTACGCCCTCAGTGTGCATGCTACTTCTGAATCTGAACGTTCGAAATTAATGCCGATTAATCGCCGCTTTCCCCTTGGAGATATTCTCGCGTTTCTGAGAGAAAAAAGTAAAACCTACGAAAAAGACTTCTTAATTCAATACACGGTGATTCATAATGTAAATGACTCCCTTGAGGATGCTACCTTGCTTGCTCACCTCCTTGAAGGAATCAACGTAAAAGTAAATCTCATCCCCCTAAATCCCATTGAACCCTCCCGTTTGAACTCTCCTGACCCTAAACGACTAGAAGCTTTTAGAGACCTTTTGTATCAAAAAGGAATCCGAGTGATGGTCCGCTATAGTAAGGGACAAGATATAATGGCCGCATGCGGACAATTGGTCACAAATCGCCTTCCTGGCTAGACCTCCCCGCAGGATTAACGGGCCCTGGCCCCCAAGACTAAAAATGGGTAAATCCTCCTAATGTCATTATTTCAGGTAGTTACGACCAAAAGCCACCCCCCAACTACTCTAAAAATCAAAGGAATACTGAAACTTACCGAGAAAGAGCCCTATACAGTTCACTAAGGAATCCACCAGTGTCGGGCAAAGAGCCAAAACTCCTCTATCAATCAAAACAGTTTCGCTTTCGCGTACTACTTCACAGAGAGTATTGCCGGGAACAGCCGACACCCCAAGAGAACATCATTCAAAGATGTAAATTGAAACTTTCCCAATTAAACTCCGATGGACTCATTGAAGATCATGTGCTTGACGAGACCACCTACCGTCAGATATGGGAACTTCTTTCTAAGCCAGATTGTGAAGTTGAATCCGTAGACCTCACTATTGGTCTCGGCATTCCCTCGCTTAAGTGGCTTGTAATCAAACAGGTTGGCAATGGAGGATTATGCAGTATTTCGTTACAGGATCCGCAGGCCGCGCAGTCCCTAGGAATTCACTCTTTCATAATGATCGTCAAACGTAAGTTAGAACGTGCCAATATCAAAGAACTACCGAACGAAGCGCAGCTACAAGCGTGCTTCCTTCGCTTGGCGTCTGGGTGGCCTGTGGATAAAATACCGATCGCTGCTCAACAACGATTTCCAGAGGGTCAAAATAAATCAGTTACAGTATCTGTAAATAAATCTAGGCAAGAAATTTCTCTAGTGATCAGAAGTCCCAAAGCGTTTCTAAGTCTTTCAGAGGATTCCTTACTCGCCTTAGCCAATAAAAGTGTCCTCGCACTGAGCCAAGAAACTGGCGCGGAAGTTAAAGTAAGTCCAGAAATACTTAAAGAAATTTGGGGAGAATTTAGGACAGGACCTTTGACGCTTGGCTTGGGCATCCCAAAGGCAGTTGTTATCGCTTACGGCAAGTGGGCTGTTAGCCCAAAGTCACCCTCTTCCCACTCGCGTCCCGCACCTAGTGCAGCAGGCTCCAAATCATTTGGCCAGCCTAAGAGCAATTCTACAGAAAAAGCCCTGATATCTGAACGAAAGCAGGCGCAAAAGCTACATTTCGAAATGAAGACCAGCGATAACAACATGATTGCGAGAGTCGTACATTTTCAAAGAGGCCTCTATGAAATCAAAGATATGATCTTTAATGCAGAGTGGCTAGAGACGCAAATTACAAGGCTGGGACTGGCTAAGGAAACATGTGCCCCCTATATATCGCAGCTTCTTCTTGCCCTGGACCATAAAAAGGATTTGAATGGCATGACCCTAGCTACGGGTGAACTTGGCGTGGCGGGTGAAGATCCTTATCTCCATCTTTCTTACCAGCATGCTAGAGAAAAATTCATAAAAGAGCACGAAGGTGAATTTATTGATGTAAGAAATTTGCAATCATCAGAACTCGTCAATCCTGGCGATCTTGTCGCAGAGATACTCTACCGCAACCCAGCAAAATCTGGCAGAGATATATTTGGAAAAGTTCTTGATCCTCCGGCTGGGGCTGGCCTAAATGTTAATACCGGTCCTGGATTGCAAGCTAAAAAAGGTGGTCGATTTTTTGCGACAGAGCCAGGAACCCCTGTTGTTAGAGGACTTAACATCACTCTTCAAAAAATCTATATCCACCATGGAGATGTCTCACTTAAGTCTGGCAATATTGTATATGATGGTCCTATTGAAATTCGCGGGAATGTGGACCAAGGTGCATCGGTCATAGCTACTGGCCCCATTTCCATTTTTGGCAACGTCGAAGGTGGAATTGTAAAAAGCAAGACTTCAATTTTTGTTCAGGGTGGAGTCATAACCACAGACCGGGGTAAACTCGATGCAAAAGGGGACATTTCAGCATATCATATAGAAAATTCTCGCATCTATTGTGGCGGCACTCTTAAAGTAGAGAGGACCCTATTGAAATCGCACGTTTTTGCTGGTATTGGAATCGAAGTTAGTCCTAAAGACGGGGGAATAATTGCTGGCGGAAAACTTGCGGCGACTGGCCACCTTCACGCCTATAATCTCGGCCTGAAACATGGAGCGACTACTTTTGTGAATATAGGATGTGATTGGAGAAATGAATACTCCACCCAAATAGCCGAAGGACGATTAAAGCGCATCACACAATCCTCTGAAAAAGATCGGGCGAACCTAAGGGACTTAACCAGCCGAAAAGCGACTCAGCTTGCCCAAAAACATCTAGAAATGAAAGCGGATCTACAAAAGCGACTCATCAAATCCCGCAGAATTACCGAAAACCTGACCAAGCGTCTCCAAGATTTGAAGTCGAAAAACTCAGTAAATCCTGATGCGGAAATCATTGTTTACAACCTATTATTTGCCACATCCCAAGTAAAAATTTCTAGCAAATCGGTTGTTATAGCCAATGACTTCCGTGAGGTCGCCATCACCCCAAAATTGCGAAACGACAGCTACCTTATCAGCCTAGAAGATTTTTTGACTGCAAAGAAAACTAAAGCACAGGCTTTAGAGATTGCGAATAAGAAATAGACCAACAAAATAACTCGACGTCGACAGACCACAAAACCCTAGGGAGAAGGGCGCTTGCTTCAAAGCCTAAAAGAGTTAGTTACAGGCTGAATTTCGCTGATGACTAACAAGAGCTGCAGCGGAGCCCTATATTAAATTCCAACCACGCATTCACTTCAAGCGATGGAGGACCTAGGCCGCATTTATCTTTTACCTGAAGGCAGTATGATTCAGGAGGCAGTATCGAAGTCAGAATGGAACTAATTTAATAGAGAATTAACTTGCAAAACCTCCCACAATGCGAGTCACTCCGGGGATCTAAATCGCAAAATATAGAGATATATAAAATCCTTTAAAATCTACAATTCGAACCCTCTTGAAGAGATTCCGGGGATCTGTTTTTAAAAAGATTTACCGCAAGCTAATCACGGCGACCCTGTTACTTCAAGACATTTTCGCTAGGCCTGCAACTCAGCCGCCGAATCGCCCCCATATAGATGGCATCAGGGACTTTAAAACTGCTGCTATCAAAAATAGCTTTTTGAGTGATCTTCATCACATTTAGCCAGGACAAATCCCTAGATCTTTAAATGACTTTCTCGGGTTATAAAACCCTATGAAAGCAGGGAGGCCCTACCTTTCTGGGATTCGTCTGCGTCTCACTCGCGTCGCCTAATAAAGATGAAATCCAAAATGCCATCAAAAGTAGTATTTTAATTGAGAAGATTCAATTTTGTGCTTATCAATAAACTTTGACAAGCGTTCCTCTGCATCACCGATAAATTCTGAAAATCTAAGTGCTGTTCCATCCGTATTGGCACCGGTGAGGGAGCGCACCACCTCGCCATTAATTTTAATGGGTTTATTTAAACCGTCTAGCTCCAAGGTCACTAATGCTTGAGCGCCAGCCTCTAGATGTCTGCCTGAAATTAAGACACCCGTATTAGAAATGTCGATGATTCCAAACTCTGTCGAATGCCCAGATGCAAGCACGGTGGCTTTTCCGTACACTTCAACCCTGGCATTGGTGCGCACTTGCTTGTCTAGAAGTGCTTTTACTTTTTCTATAAAGAAACTTACAGGTACGGGCTGTTCGATAAAAAGAATGGCACCGAGATCGAGAGCCTTTGCCTTAATCTTAGCCGATGACTGAACGGAGGTTACCACTACCGGGAGATCAGCAAACTCCTTCGAACTCTTTACCGATTTTAAAAGCCTGGCAGGATCAATTTTTGTGTAATCCAAATTAATGACCAATAGATCATAATGCTTCTCAACGAGCTGATCAAAACAAGACTTCACATCATGAACACAAACCACCTGAACACCCATTTTACGGTATCCTGCTCGTGCCAAATCCGCAGCCACAGTTCGATCATCTACCATTAGAAGTTTTAACATAGACATCTGCTTCACACTCCCTAATATTACCCTTGAATAAATTCCTCTAGTTTAGGTATCGGCATGGGAACAAATTCATTTACTTAAAATTTTCAAAAAAATTAACTAAACATATCGGTATGTTGCAAAATGACAGACATTTACTCTCTGAAAGACCTTCTTGTGATTCGCGGTTTTGCTTTAGATGCTAAAGAGGCAACTGCTCTAATTCTTTCCGGAAAAGTCCTAGTCGATGACCAAAAGATAGACAAGCCCGGCACTAGAATTAAGGGAAATGCCCTGGTACGCCTTAAAGGGATGGCTACTAAATACGTAAGCCGAGCCGGCGAAAAGTTAGAAGGAATTGTCAAGGAACTCGAGCTTGCAAGTGTTTTCCAGTCTGCAACCGTACTTGATGTGGGATCCTCTACGGGGGGCTTCACAGACTTTTCTTTGCAAAATGGTGCCAAGGAGGTATATGCCGTCGATGTGGGTACGAATCAAATCCACTGGAAACTAAGAAATGACCCAAGAGTCCATGTTTTTGAAAAGACCGATATTAAGAAGTTTGTAAAACCGGGCCATGTCGATTTCGATGTCATTGTCTGTGATGTCAGCTTTACTTCCATCGCCTTTATCCTAGAATCCATTAAAGTTCTAGCCTCTCCATCAACCTATCTATTTATGTTGATCAAACCTCAATTTGAAGCCGATAGATCAGACGTTGAGTCTGGGGGGCTAATCACTGATGAAGCCATTCGAACTAAAATCATCGAGCGAGCAATGAGCGCCATTAAACTTCAAAGCTTTGAAGTAATCGCCAACCGAGATTCCACCCTTAGAGGACGCATGGGCAACCTTGAGTCCTGGGCGGTATGCCGCCTTATCTCGTGATAACCCTAAAAAACCGGCCTAATCTCAAAAGTCAAATTACCAAACTGAAATTCCTGCGAAAAGATCCATTTATGACAAAAAGTATCTAAATGCAGCAGGTCGACTTTGCAGATGACAAGCTCCCATCTAGGTCCCTCAGGTTTTAGAATCAAGCCGCACCCAGACAGCATTACTGCCAAATGGAGCGCCTCTGCAACAGCCCAAAAAGACGCTCTTCTGGGTTAGCTAACACAAGACTGACAGTTTTTGAGACATCTCATTTTCGCACTTGAAGCAATAGTGAATCCAAGCAGCATCTAGAAGCGAGACCTCCCCATCCGAGTTTTGGTCAATAAAACCGTCTTCCAGGGCGTATTCAAAAAAATCCAAATCAATATTAAAGAACTGGGCCGCCTCGTTTGTAGAGATCGTCAACTCCTCGTATTGAAGGGGATCATGACCAATTTCAATGAGTGCCGAAATGAATACTTGTCTATCAACTTGAAACATGAATTCCCCTCAAATGTTCATGAGATAATTATGAATCAAATCTCTGATTAAGCTCAATCGGTAAGAAAGTTCTAACTGAAATTGTTAGCAAATTTGGCCAAATTTAGGCGAATTTAGGCAAAGAGTACGTCTGCGGCAAGTCTTTGAATCTCATTAGAAGGTAAATCCAAGAGACTTGCTGCTGTCTGATTCAAAACATCTTGCTCAAGGAGATGTCTACCTGCGACAAGCAGAGCTGCCTTCAGCCAATTTGAGGGCTGGGACTTGAGAGCCTCTATCAAATAGCTTCGTCCAAATTCTTCGCCGAATTCCTCTTCCAATGACGCTACAAATTCGCCTAAAACCGAGATCTTTGGAAGCATTTCTGATTGGATCATACCAGACAAAACCAGCTTTCGATCGGGGCTTGGGGTTTGGAGAAAGCATCTTTGCCAAGGCTCACACCAATCCATAAACTCAGACAAAGATAGAGACTGACTTTGAGATACGGCAAATCTAGCGGTTAATTTTTGTCCATCTATGGAAAGGTCATACATCCGTTTACCTTCTTCGACTCGGAAAATAATGCCCGCCTTCTCACATCTTAAAAATCTATCAGATAGAGGTGTTTTTGGATTGGATTCTCTTAGTTCTTTAAATAGGTCTAAAAACAGGCTCCCTGGAATCAACTCTCCGTCAATGCTAGAAGAGCAATCTATTTGCAACTTCAGCTCATCCGCTTGCCAAAGGCTCTGGCGTGCATGCAAAGACTTAAACCACTCTAAGATCTTATTTGCCTCGATAGGATTATTTAGCGATTCATTATCTATAAAATCACCATACCAATCCCTAGAGACCCCACAAATTCTTTCTGAAGATTCAGGAAATGAAAAATCATGCCAGGCCAAAAAATATGTGACTAAAAAACAGCGATCAGCCTCAGCCGATAAGGTGGTGGTATTCCCCAAAAGTTCTGCAGCCAAATCCATAGTTTGGGGGCAGTGAAATTGGTATCGAGAGTATATATGCTGAGAAATGGATTCCAAAAAACAAGGGCTTGCATGCCAGCGAGCGTTTTTTGCAAATGCATAAATGATGTCTATAACACCTGCGGTCTTCGAAAGTTGCGATATCGAATCCAAGCGCGAGAGCTCTGAATTGAGAAGACTACTCATTCGCAACGCAATGTATTTAGGTAGCGATCGCTCCACCCACTGACTTTTATATACCAAATTGCTCATATGAAAATCAAACAAACGGAGACTCCTAGAAGCGAGACAATTCTATTATATCCTCTCCCTATACGAAAAATGAATGCCGGCCTCTACACTTATTAGGTGATTTCAGTTAAAATAAGCCATTATCGTTTTAATTTTTGCAAGTTGTATGGAATCATATGGCAATGGATACTGAACTTAAGACAGCATTTACATTTCACGACTTGAAAGATGTCTTGACCAAATTTGATTTTGAATTTCGCGACAATTATTTGAAATTTAGCCCCGGCAAGAAAAAAGTAGACCTACAGATAAAAAAACGTCAGCCGCAAGAATCCCTAGAACCTGCCTCGCTAGTTAAGGAGTGGACCATATTTAGTGATGGGAGAATCGAGGGAGAAATGCACCTCGATATCTCTAGGCTAGTCCGAAACTTAGCGGGCTCAGTTTCTCGATTTTTCGGGACTAAAAGTGAATGCCATGTCACGATTCCAGCCCACAATAAGCTACATATTTCGGTCCTCTGCATTCAGCCGTCGACAAAGGCCCAAGAAAGAGGCTACGGTGCCCTTCCTATGGCGGATGAGCTCCCTATAGGGACATTTGGGTTCCAACTAGAAATACTGCCTTCTAACTTTGGAATCACAATTCATTACTGTGATTTATACTGCCTTGGATATACCCCACCTGATTTCATTCTAAACGCCCCTAAATGGATACGTACAGCAATGGGCGTTGAAGGCATTGCAGATGAAATTCCAACGTCTTTCAATATCAATGAGATATTTGTTCCTTTTAGCGCCTTACTATTTTCAAATATAGAAGCCAAAAATACTGAAAGACGAAGAGCCCTCCAAGCTATTCAAGAGTGGAAGGAAAAAACTTCCGAAAAGCAAGATATCATTATGGGAATGAATGATGACAGGCATCTCGTGTTTAAATCTGTCTCACTTTCTGACATCAATCATATACCTCGCATCCCTATGTTCCTGCTTAAAATCCGCGAACAGGTGAGAAGTCATCGGAGCTTTGAGCTTGATTTTTCAGAGGGACGGTGGTCAGTGGTGTCCGAATACTTGAGCAACGTTAAGTTGCTAGATAACAATTACTATTTGCAATTAAGAGCCGCCTACTTTGCCATGATGACTAGGACCCCTAATAAACATATAGCTCTTACAAGAATTTTAAGTGCTTCGCCTACAGAGATTGAG
>CAXNGG010000002.1:0-26946 GCA_964201885.1 Oligoflexales bacterium | reverse complement strand
TAGAGTAGGGGACTTCTATTTGAATAGTGAACGTCTTTTCAGATCGAGAAATTATCTTTGCAGCCATGTCAGCCTCCATGATGACAATTGTTATCTAACAAAATATCACAAAATACCGAAATAGATACATAATATTTAGGTCACACCCAAGTAAGGTGTCCTATTCTAGTTAGGGCAGCGGCGTTATTTAGATCCAGTTGGTTTTAAATCTAGTGACGTTTAAGTCGGTAGATCCTTCAGCAGGGTGCGTTTGGGTCGCTGATTGAGATATAGCCGATCATGATGAGGCTTATGGGTTCATGAAGATGGTGTCATAGCGACTTTGAGAGCATTTCTACAGGGCGACGGTGATCCTTTTTTTCAATTCGCGACAGGACTTTATGTCAGCTATTTTTATCGACCGCAGTGAGTGCACATATTTGGCCGAATCATGGATTGTAAGATGTTTCTGCTAATCAATTTTGGGATTCCTTCCAAATTGCAGGAATAAACACCATAATCATGGTGCGGGTGGCTTGATTCTAAATTTTTGAAGAAAATTTCAGGAGAAACTAACCCGGCAGCACTCCAAGTCAAGTGTCTCATGATTTTCAATTTTTAATTCATCGGCCAACTTATAAATGATGTTCTTTCCATTTCTAGTCGCATCCACCAAGCCTTCAGAACGGAGGATTTTAAGATTGTGGGATACCAGTGTACGGCCGATGCCGAGGGCTATGGCAATGTCGCCAACGGGACAAGGATTTTTCATTAAAAATTTAAAGATGGCGAGTCTATTCTTATCCCCAAGGATTCGAAACCGCCTCGAAGCGAGCTCATGGTCTATCCTGGAGCTGGTGCTTTTGGCCTTCTTGAGAGCCATACTGAGTTCCTTCCCGATATGAGATGAATTCATGCATTTCTAACATATTGAAGCTCAGAAAACTACAATTTACGGAATTAGGTATCAAGCATCTTTTGGTACGCTGACCCTTGTAAGAGAGCAAAGAAAGAAACTTAATGCTGGCGTAGCGTAAGATGCCATAGATTAGTTTTGCACAGGTCGAAATGAGGATTTAAGACCATTTATAGCATCCCTACCAGTGATGTGGTCTGGCTAAGGCGACGTCGGGTAGGCCCGCTAATGCCGGCCTATTGGACTTTTAAAACGAGTTTTCCAAAAATAAAATGGCCGCGTGTTTTAAATATTAGCAACAGCCTTTGTTCCCACCTGAGATGAGGATGCATTAACCAAACTAGGGTCAGGCTTAGTGTGCATATTGATGTTTCGCAATGGGGAGAAGAGCATCATGCGGTTTGATTTTTTGGTGCCTTTCTAGTTTGACTTTGTTTGAAGTGATTTTTTCTTTCCTGGCGGAGTTCGAACTGCTAACATGTCAATAAATGTTCACATGTAATAGACACAGGAACCCATATTGGAGTATTTTTGATGAATCTTGATATTAAAAAAGAGTTTCTATTTTTTGGGTCTAGCTTTTTTGGAAGGGTCGCAAAGCGCACCGCATATGTCATTCCATGCTTGGTGTCTCTTTCCTTGAGCCTCCCGGCGCATTCAAAAGATACTGAGAAGAAAAAACTAAATTTGTCGGGGTCAAGTACGATTGCTCCCTTGGCAAGTGAGCTTGCAAAAGCATTTGAAAAGAAGTTTCCGGAAAGTCGAGTGGATGTCCAAAGCGGGGGAAGCGCTCGTGGCCTTGCGGATGCGCGCAGCGGCCTTTCGGATATTGGCATGGTTTCCAGGGACTTGACGGAGACAGAGGCGGATCTTCAAGGTACACCCATTGCGTATGATGGCATTGCTATGATTGTTCATAAAGACAATCCGATTTTAGACCTAAATGACAAGCAAGTGGTTGCTATTTACACGGGAAAAACAACAAATTGGAAAGAACTTGGCGGTTCAAATCAAGAGATTACGGTTGTTAATAAAGCCGAGGGAAGATCTACTTTAGAGCTCTTTTTGCAGTTTTTTGTCTTAAAGAATTCCGATATCAAAGCCAAAATGATTGTTGGAGAAAACGAGCAAGCGATAAAGTTTGTGGGTGGAAACAAGTGGGCCATTGGGTATGTGTCGGTTGGGACGGCCGAGTATGCATCTAAGGTCTCTAAAACTATTAGAACCGTTAGATTGAATGGGGTCGATGCCAATCTTCAAAACGTCAAAAACAAAACCTACCCCTTAAGAAGAACCTTAAATTTTGTAAATGTAAAACCGGCATCAGAAACAGCTCAAAAGTTTTTGTCTTTTGTAAAGGATCCGGCGGCTATTAAGATTATAGAAGATCAATTCTTTGTTCCCTTATAGCTATGATTTTTAATGCTTATAAAATAGCTTCAGGGATTTTTGCGATCCTAGCGATTGCGGTGATCTTGTGTCTTCTATTAGTAGAAAGTTTTAAAGCTTTGAGTGTGGTTCCGCTCAGTAAATTTGTGACAGGCAGTTGGAGTCCTAGTTCAGGCGATTATAATTTGCTTCCCATGGCCGTTGGTGGACTGGCGGCCAGCCTGGGGGCCATTTTCCTCGTTGCCCCTATTTCCATTTTTTCGGCGCTGGCGATGAATGGTCTTATTCCTAGAGCCATAAGGCTAGTCGTGCGTAAATTATTTGAGATGATGTCAGGGATCCCGAGTGTGATTTTTGGGCTATGGGGACTTGGCTATCTAGTTCCCTTCATCAGCCGCATGGCCCCACCTGGGGCTAGCTTATTGGCAGCCAGTCTGGTGTTAAGCCTCATGGTTCTTCCTTCTGCCATACTGTTAGTGGCCCAAGCAATCGATGACGTTCCTCGGGAGCATATGGAGGCATCTTTGGCTTTGGCCATGTCGTTATACAATCGAATTCGGGTCGTAATCTTGCCCTTTACTTGGACAAGAATTTTTTCCATTTTGTGCCTGCAATTTGCTCGAACCTTGGGGGAGACCATGGCGGTAGTGATGGTGGCTGGAAATATCCCAGCTTTTCCTACCTCTGTTTTTGATCCGATTCGAACCTTAACGGGGCATATCGCCCTTGAGATGCCTTATGCCGAAGGACTCCATCGAAGTTCTTTAATGCTTTCGGGACTCATGCTTTGCCTTCCTTCTTTAGTTCTTTTTTACCTGGCTCGCCGCTTTCTTGAAAGAGTGAGGTCTATCTGAAAACGAGTCGCCTAGATTTCAAATTTTTGACGACAAGTGGGGACATCGTCATTAAAATTTGCGCTTGGGTATGTCTTTCGATTCCTATTTTGGCGATGTTTTCCATAGTTTGGGAGATGATGTCCAAAGGAATGGACAGTTTCTCACTGGACTTTATAACCGGTCTTCCAGAGCGATCCGGTAGAGAAGGGGGAATCCTTCCCATTCTAGTCTCGACTTTTTTAGTAGTTTTATTGGCGTTAGCGTGGGTATTTCCCCCAGCTTTGGGCTGCGCTCTTTTTCTTTCAGACTATCGAAATTCCTCTAGGCCGCTACAATTGGTTCGAAGAGTGGTTTCTGTTGCATTAGATGGGCTAACAGCCGTGCCTTCGATCGTTTTTGGAATTATTGGTAACGCCATTTTTTGTCGTTTTTTTGGCTTTGGCTATTCGATTCTAGCGGGGGCCCTTACTTTGGGTTTTATGATATGGCCCTACATGACGAGAGCCTTTGAGGAGACTTTTGCGAGTGTCCCAAAGGACATCTATTTGCAATCTTTAAGTCTAGGATTTTCTTCTTATACGTATTTTAGGAAGATTATTTTCGTGCCTTGTTTGCCTGGAATGGTGTTGGGCATTGTTTTGGCATTGAGTCGCGCTCTCGCGGAAACTTCGGCGCTTCTCTTCACAAGCGGGTATTCCGATCGCATGCCAGAGAGTCTTTTAGATTCAGGAAGGGTTCTTTCTATTCACATCTTGGATTTGGCCATGAATGTCACGGGAGGAGATCAAAACTCCTATGCAAGTGGATTGGTGCTTGTAGCATTTTTGCTGATTTTAAATAGTATCTTTTCTGGTGCTTTTGTTTTTTGTAAAAGATTTTTGAAGTGAATTTAGTCGACTTGGAAGCTTAACGCAGATTATAGGTCCAAATCTTTGAGAGTGATTTCATGGGAGTAGCTATTGTATAACATAATTGCGGAAGCAGACCAAAAAACTGAGCAAAATTTTGATTTCAACTGTGCCTTTAAGTCCTTCTTGACGGTTGAAAATTTAACTGTTCTTAGAGGCTCAAAGAAAATTATAGAAGGAGTTTGTCTCAAAGCTCTTCCTGGCACTATAACAGCCATTGTCGGCCCGAGTGGAGTAGGGAAATCTACTTTTCTAAAATCGATCAATCGAATTCTAGAAACAGACGCTACAACTCATTTCTTTGGAGACATAAAAATAGAGGGCGTTTCTATTTTTGACAAGAATACAGACCTACGCCGCCTTAGGCGGAAGGTTGGAATGGTTTTTCAAAAGCCCACGCCCTTTCCGGTGAGCATATTTAAAAACATCGCGATTCCCCTTTGCGACCAAAGTCCCATGTCTAGGGCCGATTTAGACATAGCCGTTGAGCTTAATTTGTCATCAGTAGGTCTTTGGGAAGAGGTTAAAGACAAATTGCATTCCTCAGCGCTTTCTCTGTCCGGGGGACAGCAACAAAGACTTTGCATGGCGCGGGCTATGTCCCTCAAACCGTCTTTGATTTTGCTTGATGAGCCTTGCAGTTCTTTAGATCCCATGTCGACAGCGATTATGGAACAGCTGCTTCTCGATTTACGCAGTCAGACCACCATGCTCATCGTCACGCACAATCTTGCCCAAGCGAAAAGGATTTCGGATCAAACAGCTTTATTTTGGCCTGAGAATGGGGTGGGTAAAATGGTTGAGTTTTCTGGAACTAAGGACTTTTTTGGAAGCCCTTCAAGCCTTGAGGCGAAAAGCTACGTGAATGGGTTAAGCGGCTGAGGCCTTCTTTTGGTGACTCTTGCGCCGGATGAGGGGCCCTCCATCTCAAGGTAGGATCTTTCGAAGATTCTCTAGCTGTCTTGCTTCCCCGCCCTGAGGCTCAAGAGGATTGCGCAAATGATCTCAAAGGAAGATTTTGAGAGGATGAAAAATGTGTTCATTTTCTATTTCTATGCAGCCTTGGTAGGGCTCTTTCTCTGTTTGATAGGTGCTATCTTTAGGTCGCAAAGGTGCTATCTTTAGGTCGCAAAGGGCCCTCTGACTTGGTAAGTCAATGAATCAATTTCGTTTTTTATGGGAGGCGTCGTTTAGCTAAATTTCTTGTGTCGGCTGGTTTGAGGTGATACTACTGCCAACTCATTTTAGGAGCTTTCATGCTTAAATTCGTATTCGTTTTTGGATCGGTTGTTATGGGTTTAGTGACAACTAGGAGTTTTGCTGACGCGGTACCCGCGGCAAAATCATGTGAGAATTTGAAGGCCGAGGTAGGCGTGTCATTGGTTGGATCAGACTATAATGGGTATAGAACTAGCGTGATGTCCCCTTGTCTCTTCGACAGAAATATCCAGCTGGGAATGATCTATGGTTTGATCGACTTTCCTTATTTAGGCGACGAAGGGTGGGAAACTGTTGTCGGGCACGAGGTTCTATTTTCCTTCAGCATAAAGCAGGATTTCGTTGCGAACGAAAAGTACGCATCGGGCCTTAAAGTGCAGCTTGGATTTGGCACCGTGAGAGTGGAGTCGCAAAAGTATAAGAATAAAGAGTTTGAAAAAGTAAAAATAAATTCCATTCCTGAAAGCGATTTTTCTGTTGGCTGGCATACCACATTTCAAAACTGGGAAGGCAATGTAGGTCTTATGTCCCGCAGCTTTAACAGCCTAGAAGCTTATAGCATCAAGAATGAACTTATGCCCCAAAGAGACTTTGGCTATCAAGTAGGCCTTTCCTACCTCATTAAGTAGATCTTGCAGGACCATTTCGTGATGTGATGCCAATGGAGCAAAAATCCTTAGGATTTTTCAAAGGCTCGATTAGGAAGCGATGTGGGTCTGGTTTCTGATTGAAGATAAATGGTACTTCCAAACCAAATTTTTCCCGCATCGATTTCATAGATTTGAAGAACCTTTTCATCTGAGGCAAAAGGTCGGCCCCAGCTTTGACAGGATTTTGCTTTTACAGATTCCGAAGTGTCCATAGACCAGGTGCTTACGCCGCACAAACTAAAGTCAGAGAAGCTTTTTGCGGATTCAGTGGACTTTGGAGTGAGGGAAATCGATTTCCATTCAAAATCAATATCTTTGCTGTTTGAGCTGCTCTTAGAGTACGTTCCAGTGGCGTTTACGAGGGTTTGCATTTCTGTAAGACACGTACTGTCGGAATAAAGTAGTTCCGTGTACTTAACATCGGTAGCGGTGAAAACCACAGTGGACTTGCTAAAATAGGTGCTCGTCAAAGACAAGACGGAAGGCTGACAGTCGCTATGTTTCCACGTTCCCATGATGGGGTCCAAAGAAGTGGACGACTTAGAAGTCCCGCAAGAAAGAGAGAGAAGAGTCAGAGTTAGGATTAGGACAAGACGGTAAGATATCATGATAAGGATCCTATGTTTTTTGTTGAGATTTTTGAATGATTTTGGATGTGGAAAGGCCTTCGACGAGATCAATCGTTTCGACACGTCCTCCGTGTTCTAATACAAAGTCACCACCTACAATTTTATCTACTGCCCAGTCGGCGCCTTTTATAAGAATATGAGGGCGAATGGCTTTGATGAGTTCCAAAGGGGTGTCCTCATCGAATTGGACGACGAAATCCACGCAAGTTAGTCCCGCTAAAAGCCGAGCTCGCAGTTTTTCTTCGATAATCGGGCGCGTCGGGCCTTTGATGCGAGAGATCGACTGATCTGAGTTGAGTCCGATGACGAGAACATCGCCTTTAGAGCGGGCCTTTTCAAGGTAGGTTAAATGTCCGACATGTAAGATGTCAAAACACCCATTAGTGAAAACAATTTCTTTAGATCTAAAATTTGGAGACTTGAGTTGTTTTAGTAAGTGATCTAAATCAGTTACTTTTTTGTCGGTTTGGGCAAATTTTATGGGCTGGGAGCGATGGAGGTAGGCTTCCAGGAGCTCGTGTTCATAGATCGGTTGGGTTCCCCATTTTTCAACGACTCTTCCAGCGGCAAGGTTGGCTAGATCGATGGTGTCTTCATCGGAAGCTCCTGAAGCTAGCCCCAGTGCTACAATGGCGGCCACGGCGTCGCCGGCCCCCGACACATCAAAGACCTCCCTGGCTTCTGGCTGCCGGAAAATATGGGCATCTTGTTCCCCCCTCACGAGCACCATGCCCTTAGCGCTCATCGTGACTAGGACCTGACTCAGTCCAAACTTGTCCTGTAGGGCTCTGCCGAGAGCTTCGCCAGACTGTCCATAGGGGACATCAAGGGCTTCGCTGGCTTCTTTAAGGTTGGGGGTTACCACTCTGGCGCCTTTGTATTTAGAGAAATCCCTACCTTTAGGGTCCACCACCACCGGAACTCCTCTTTCATTAGCCAGAGCAATCGCCGCCCGGATAAACCGGTCAGGGAGCGCGCCTTTTCCATAGTCACTCACGAGGAGCGCCTCAAAAGAACTGGATTTCATTTTTTCGAGGAGCATGTCTTGTTGTTCATGGGTGATGGCTACGATTTTTTCCCAGTCAATTCTTACCAATTGCTGACTGTTCGCAGTAACTCGAGTTTTTCTGGTTGTGGTTCGATCAGGAATGGAAATGATTCCTTGGGTTTCCATTCTGTCGTTTTCTAAAATGCCGCATAAGGTTCTAAAGGCATCGTCATCTCCACCTATGGAAAAAAGGAGAGCTCGACCTCCCGCTAGCTGGATATTGCGAGCAGCGTTAGCAGCTCCGCCAGCGGTTTGGGAGATGGACTTTACTAAGTGTACCGGTACAGGCGCTTCCGGTGAAATCCGGTCGACGCTTCCATCTAAATACTCATCGAGAATCAAATCTCCGATGACGGCAACAGTAACTGGTAGGCCTTGATCGCGTTGTAAGGTCCAGGGGAGATTCACATTAGTGGTTTCCATTGTCATGATCACAAAACTCTCTTGATGGGTTATGGATTCAGCGCCTGCGCGCACTTTAAAAAAACAGCAGATTTTTGGCACCCCTCGTCAGGGCTTTGACAGAATTCTATCACAGAACCGGCGAACATTTGACGACAGCAAAGGTTTCCCACCCCCTAATCCTGAAATAACTCGTTGGCACACCTCTTGCTTAACATATTCCTAGAATCTAAAGAACTCAATTTAGTTGATCATATCTGGGGTCCCTTTGACGAGACGTTTAGCAAATTTTGTAGTTTTGATGGTACTGGGCATTATGCCCATGACTTCCCAAGGTGCAGGTCGTTTTTCCCAGCTGGTATTTAACCTTCCTGACAAACGAACGATTACCGTGAGCGACAATCCTTCGGAGCCATCCATCGAGATCCATTTTGATAAGACTTCCGTGGATGAGCTGTCAAGTATCAACTTTTACGATGAAGCTCTCGTGCATCGCGCTCTTATTACTGACTTAGGGCCGGCGGGTTCAAAGCTTAAGCTTGTTTTGAAAAATTTTAAGACAAAAGCCAATGTTTCAACCTTTACGGAACCTTTTAGGGTTTCGATCGATCTTTTTGAGGACACCTTTAAGCTGGAAAGAGATCCTCGGACTTCGTTACCGGTGGCGACCGGAAATGAGCAAATCCAAGGAAGCGGTCCTGTTTCAAGCTCGCTCAATGGGCAGCTGGAATCGAGCCTAAGCACTCCTATGGTTCGAAGCGAGCCCTTGGAAGCCGGTAAGCCTTTAAAACTTGTGGATTCCTTAAAAAGGAGCGCAGGGTCTACCGCCCTGCAGTTAGATGGGGTTCAGGAAGGTCGAGGGCCTGAGTGGGCTAAGTTTCCAATTTATATTTATCCCATTCAATCGGCTCTTTATCATGCTCGAAGCGGAGCCCAAGGCAAAAAAGAGCTGTCCAGCGGTGAGACCCTTGCCGAGTACGGCCTCAAACTCTATAACTTTGGGCATGAACTCAAAGCCCTGGAAGCCTACAAAAGCGTCATGAGGAAAGAACCGCAGGTTTTTGACACGGATCCGCTTCACCTTTGGGCCGTTGCAGAGATCTATCTTGGTAAAGGTGAGCTCAACTTAGCAAGGTCCTATCAGCAAGCGTTGCGTGAGAAACACCCGGACTCTCCCCTTGCGACATTGTCACTGGTTCGAGATCTAGATATCGAGGCCCTTAAGCTTTCAACGTCACTGAAGACGGCAGAACTTCCTGGTCTAGTTAAGAAGCTTAGCGAGATTAACGACCGCGGAAATAATGAAGTTAAGGCGCAGATCGCCATCAGAAAAATCTTTTGGGGGCAAAAGAAGACCTCAGCTTTAAGTATCGATGAAATTCCTCCTATCGATAAAAATCTTCAAGCTGAACTCTCATCATGGTGGCCTACTCTCGAAAATCCAAAAACCGGCTACATAGCTGCAAGTATCATCGTCAATCAGATTAGACTGTCTGACTGGGATAAAAATAATTCGGAGTTTTTGGGCGCTTACCTTGAAAAATACAAGGATTCACCTTCAGCCACTTGGGTGGCAGATTTTAAAAAGGCTTTCGAAGTTAAGATTGCAGATTTCCTTCAAAAAACCATGGCTAAAGGGGACTACCTAAAGCTGATCGAAAGCTTTGAGGCGATGCCCAAAAGTATTAGTAGTATCACCGAGGCACCCGCAACTTCTTGGGTTGTTGCCGAAGCCTATCGCAATCTTGGCAAACCCAAAGAAGCCCTTCCGTTCTATGCAAAAGCCTCTAAAGCAACTCAGCCCATGAGCCAATTTAAGGCGACCTTTTGGACGGCAGTGCTTAACGCAGAGCTTTCTAGCGAAGATAAAGGCGCACAAAGCAGCAAGGAAAAAATAGAAAAATCAGTTCGTGAATCAGACGGCAAACTACTTGAGGTTTGGAAGCGGCTTCGGGAGGATGAAAAATCCCAGATTGCGGTTGCCTACAAAACTCAGATAGATTCGGCGGTATCTCGCAAGCTAAAAACCCCGAGCCTAGCGAAGATTAGTCTTGAGTTTTGGACGAAGGCCCTAAACACAAAAGCAGACCTGGCGTCGTCTCCCGAAGAATGGACTAAGGTGTGGAGACCGGCTGCGAGCACTGTCATTTTCTTAAAACAGCTGGCGGATGATTTTGAGTTCCTCGGACTTCCCGATCAAAAACAAGCCACCAATGAACTCATTACCAGACTTAAGCCTGACCTGCTTAAAGACGATCCAAACGCCAAGAATATTTGGCTGAATCAGTTGATCGACTTAGCTGAGGAACACAGGAAGTCCAATCGTTACCTTGACGCCGGCAGGCTTTTTGCAGATGCAGCTCGTAACTCTGAACAATGGGATAAGAAAGCAGAGGCACTCTATAAGGGAGGCTTGCTGCTCTACCGGGCGGGTCAGAAGGACGAAGCGGTAAAAGCATTAACGCAAGCGGCTGAGGATACCAACAACTTCTTTTATGCCAATCTAGCAAAAGAGCGGCTAAATCAACTTGAAAAATAGGGAGAATGCTATGCAGAGATCTAGGTTTGCAACGTCACATGTTGCCACCCCACGTGACCAAGGGACAACTGGTGCTAGTACTTATTTGGACTTCATTCAAAGAGCCCGAGGAGCCAAGCGCACCGAAGGTGAAAAACCAGACCTCTTTTTAACGGCTGACGAAAAAATGCGCCGTATTCAAGATATCGTATGGCAAATCGCCGATACGAGTGTCCCTGTGCTCATTACAGGAGAAGCCGGGACTGGTAAAGATATTATCTCTCAGTCGATTCATCGCGCTGCTGCGCAAAAAGATAGACCATTTTTAACAGTCAATTGTTCAGGTTCTACTCCGGCACTGCTCGAAGCTGAGTTATTTGGATTTGAGAAGGGAGCCTTTCCTGGTGCTCACCAAGTGACAGCAGGCAAATTTGAGCTTGCTGCTGGTGGAACGATTGTTCTAGACAACATCACAGAAATGGATTTGAGCCTGCAAGGAAAAATTCTAAAGGCCCTGCAAGATAAAGAGCTTTCTCGGGTTGGGTCCACACAATCCTACCCCCTTACGGCCAGAATCATCGCTACCACGAACCGAGATATCCTGTCTCTTGTATCAAAGGGACACTTCAGACAAGACCTCTACTACCGACTCTATGTGATTCACATTGAGATCCCACCTCTTAGAGAACGTCCTAAAGATATCCAAGTTCTCTCAAACTTTTTTGTTGAAAAGTTTTCCCGGGAAAGCGGCCGAAATGTAAAGCTGTCCGATGAGGCGCTTGGAACTCTTTTGGATCACAATTGGCCCGGAAACGTGAGAGAGCTTCAGAATTTACTTCAAAGAGCCGTTGCCACAGCACCTACAGACTTTTTGACCGCAAAGGATCTTCCTTTACATCAGGCGGTTCAGGTTTCTCAACTGGCAGAATGGATTTCAGCACTGCCCATTGGCCAGCAACTTGCCCTTGTAGAAACTCACTTCATTCTTGAGACTCTGAAAGCCCATAGCGGCAATCGCACCCATGCTGCTAAGACTTTAGGAATTAGTCTTAGAACCTTGAGAAATAAGATCAATGAGTTTACCGCTGAAGGATACGAAGTCATGGATCCCCAGTCTGGAAGATCCCATGAGTAGCAGAATTTCTGGATTGTTCAATCAAGCCGATCGCACGCAAATGGTTTCCTTGGACCACCGTATGCGTCGATCCGACATCATCAATTCTAATATTGCCAATGCTGAAACTCCAGGGTATCGGGCCATGGGATATGACTTTGAAAAGCAACTTCAAGAAATTGTAGATGCCTCTGATTCAAAACGCTTGAGAACAACAGACTCCAGACATCTGTTAAATGAGTTCGTTTCTGAGGGAGGCGATTTAAGGCCCGATGTCTACGTCCGACCGAGCGAAAGTATTGGTGAAGACGGAAATACAGTGGATGTGGATGTAGAGATGGCCGAATTGTCCAAAAACCAGATTCAATATCGTACCGCTATAGAGTCCATAAACCGAAAAATCGCGATTCTTAAGTATGCGATACAAGGAGGATAATTATGAGCTTCTTTAAGTCGATGCAAATCAGTTCAGCCGCACTAGGTGCCCAACGAGTGCGAATGAACGTCTTAAGTTCCAACCTCGCCAATGCTCAAACCACAAGAACGGCAGAAGGTGGTCCTTACCGCCGAAAAGATGTGATTTTCTCAGCCACTCCGATAGGTGGGCCCTTTGAAGATTTTCTTGATGACACCATGAACTCTCAGCTGTCAGAGCCGCGGGTTGTAGGCATCCACCAGGACACGAAAGAGCCTAGAAACGTTTTTGATCCGACCCATCCTGATGCAGACAAAAATGGAAACGTGAAGATGCCAAACGTTCAGGTGATGACTGAGATGGTCAATATGATCGCTGCTACGCGAGCTTATGAAGCGAATGCTACGGCCCTAAATGAAGCGAAGAATATGGCGATGAAATCACTAGAGATAGGAAGGTAATTTATGTCACGCATTGAAACGAGCTTTCTAAAAGATAGCCTGTCAAAAATTGCAGACTCTAAAGAGATGATGCAAAATTTGAAGTCTAACGATGAGTCCTCTCCGAACTCGTCTTTCATAGACCATCTCATAGAAGCCGTGGGTGATGTCAACAAAATGCAAGTGGACGCTGATAAGCTTTCTGTTGACGTAGCAACAGGCAAGTCCGGCAACCTTCATGAGGCTATGTTGGCCATGTCTCAAGCGCAACTTGGCTTCAATTTTGTAGTCCAAGTTCGTAATAAAGCTCTTGAGGCTTACAACGAAGTCATGCGGATGCAGGTTTAAGTTCTTAGAACTTCTATTGGAGTAGATTTGTGGAATCAATTCAGGCATTTTTAAGAAATCTGTCTACCCAATTTTCCAGCTTTTGGAAGAACCTCTCTGGAGGCAAGAGGGTTCTATTTGGTGCTGTCGCAATCGGCAGTGTCGTTGCCTTGTTGGCTCTAGCAACAGCTGCGACAAGAAAAGACCAAGAATACCTTTTTGTCGATATTTCATCTGAAGATAGCATTGAAATTGCGAACAACATTAAATCTTCTGGCTATTCCGACTTCATTATCGACAAAAAAGGCATCAAGGTCAATCGCGCCGATGTCGCTCGCCTTAGAATGCAAGTGGCACAAGCAGGCCTGCCGACAAAGGGTGTGGTAGGATGGGAAAAATTTGATGAAGAGCATTTCACCAGGACCGAATTTGAGCAGGACATCCAAAAGCTCAGGGCCATTCAAGGGGAGCTTTCTAGAACCATTACAGCTATAGAAGGCGTTACTAGCGCCAGGGTACACATCGTTCAGCCCCGAAACAGTCTGTTCGTAAGGGATCAGAAGAAGACAACTGCAGCTATTTTTATTAAGACCAAAAAGAATGCCTCTCTTTCAAAAAGTCAAATTAAAGGCATTCAGCATATAGTTTCATCTTCCGTAGAAGGTTTAGATAAGAATGATGTGTCTATTGTCGACAACGAAGGCAATATGATCAGTGAGCAGGAATCCAGTGATGCCACTTCCAAGTTAACGAAAGAGATGGTTGCCTATAAAAAAGAAGTAGAGCTCTCCCTAGAGCAGCGCATTCAAATGATCGTAGGGCGAGTGGTGGGATCTGGAAGAATTGAAGCTAAAGTGGATGCGGAAGTCGACTTTACGCAAGAAAAGCAGACCATATCTGATGTAGATCCTGATAAGGCTGGGGTGCTATCGAGGAGCACCTCGGGATTTGCCATGGATGGAACGGGGCTTAATCCGACTGGGATTCCAGGTTCTAAATCAAACGTCCCCGGCGAACAGGAAGATGTGTCGGGATCTCAGTCAAAGACTGGTTCTAAGCGAGATACGGAATTGGTAAACTTTGAATTGTCTAAAACAGTTAGTGAAAAGACTCTTCCCGTCGGCAATCTAAAACGCCTAACGGTGTCCGTTCTGGTCGATGGCAAGCAAATCTACCCTCCAGATGGTTCTCTTCCGAAGTTTCAAGCGCGAACGGAAGAAGAAATGAAGCAAATTGATTCGCTCATTCGCAATGCCGTAGGGTTTAAAGATGGTCGGGATTCTATCACCGTTCAAAACATGCTCTTTCAAATTGACCGAGAACAGTTGGAAGAAATTAAGGTTGTTAAAAAAGAAGAAAGAGAATACACCACTAATATAGCCATGGCTTTTGCTATTGCTTTATCTACGGCCCTCTTCTTTATGTTTATCGTTCGCCCGTACATTCGCTGGCTCTCTTATGATCCGCAAAAGAAACATGATGAGAAGTTTATCGAAGAGTTCAACGCGGATTTAGAGCAAGGTCAACATCAGAATATTCAGATTCAAGAAGATGTTCCTTTTGAAAAGCTTACTCCAACCGAACAGGTCCACTACCTAGCAAAACATGAGCCGAAACGGACGACAGAAGCCATTCGCATGATGATGAATCCTCATCAGCCCCACGGGTGATAAACGATGCAATATGATGATCAAGACAAAAAAGCAGGAAAATACTTAAGCCGAAAATCAGCGGTTATGAAGAAGATTTCTGTGATAGAGTATAGTTTTCAGGAAATAACTAAAGCTAAAACTACCCAGACCGACAACCTCTCGGGAAATATCGTATTTGCTAACTTACATAGTGCTGAGGAAACCGCGAGCCTTAAGGAGCCGATGTTCTTTAGTTCAAATTTGGTGCCTGAGGAGCAACAGACTCCAGTGATCATGGCTCAAGATTTCACTAAAGACTGGACTAAAAATGGACAGAACGGTTCCAGAAAAAATAACTTTCTGGATGAAGAAGAACTAGATCCCTTAGAGGCACTTCGCCTTCAACAATTGATTGACAAACGCCAGCAAGACCAACATGGCCATGACGCGAAGCAGGCATTTGGTTCTTCAGAGTCTCCCGCCCGAGAAGGTTCTTTAGAAAATAGAACCGAGTCCTCGCCTAGAAATTCTGAAATGGCTTCAATAGATATGATGTCTAAGGTGATTTCTGAAATGAAGTCAGTTAAAAAGGACCATCCAGGTAGTTCCCTTGATGATGAGGAGGAGGTTAGCGAGAACGATTCTTCTTTTATTCCCATGGCTGGAATGCCGGGCCAAGTGGCAGACTTTGAAGAAAGCGCACGCATGAAGTACTTAGCGCAAAAAGAGCTCGATGAAATTCGAAAAAATGCCTATCAGCAAGCCTATGAAGATGCCAAATCAAGTCTAGATCTCACCAAAATTTCTGCTGAAGCTAGGTCCATTGGTTATGAAGCAGGATTTAAAGAAGGTGAATCCAAAGGATTTATTTCCGCGGATCAACAGAAAGAAGCAGTCGCACTCAATATCCAAGGGCTTTTAAATGAGTTTGAAAAGCTTAAGTTTAATATAATGGAAAACGCACAAGAGAATTTTGTCGAGCTCGTCCAGGCTATTTGCGAGGCTTTGTTGGATCAATACTTTTCCGTCGAGCCTGAAGCCTTCGCTAAGGTAGTCCTTCAAGCCATCAAATCTGGCATTCAAGCAGATCACTTTGTGGTGCATGTTCACCCTGAAAAATTTGAGTCCATGAAAGATGTCTCGATTCCAGGTTTCTCGGAAAAATTAAAGCCTGATAGCACTCTTTCTAAAGACGAATTCAAAATTGATTCTGATTTGACGGCCCTATCTGGAAATATTCGCCAAATGATTTCGGATCTTGTTAAAAAAGCTGACGTCAATCTTTTTGAAGTGAAGGCGAGTTGATGAGTGTTTTTACTCAAATTCCATCGGTTAAAAAGTTAGATCGGCAGACTCTTAAAAGTTCCATGGGAAACCCTATTTGGAACCCCCAAGGCAAAGTTATCGACGTCGTAGGAACCATTGTAGAGGCCAGACTTCCGCAAAGTCGGATGGGCATGGTTGTGGAGATCTGCTATCCGGGTCAAAATGAGGATCTATTAGCGGAAGTCGTCGGATTTAAGGGCGATAGAAGCCTTCTTCTTCCCTTTTCGTCTTTAACAGGGATCTCCTCTGGTGCTGTCGTCAAAGGCCAGAGAATGTTTGATGAAGTACCTGTGGGAGATTTCCTACTTGGAAAAGTTATAGATCCCTTTTTTAGAAATTTAAAAGGCGACAAGAATGAGACTATTGTCATTCCCGAAGGTGCTCACAAGGTTTCATTAGATGCGGTAGCTCCCAATCCCATGGAAAGAGATCGCATCGAAAGGCCTATGACTTTGGGGATCAAGGCAATGGATTCCCTTCTAACCTTCGGTGAGGGCCAAAGGGTCGGTATTTTTGCGGGATCTGGAGTCGGAAAGAGCGTTTTGCTGGGCATGATTGCTAAAGCTGGGGATACAGATGTAAACGTTATAGGTCTCATAGGGGAGCGGGGCCGAGAGGTTCGTGAGTTTATCGAGCGAGATCTGGGGCCAGAAGGACTTGCAAGGTCCGTTGTCGTCTGTGTGACTTCCGACAAATCACCTCTGATGCGGATTAGGGCGGCGAAGATGGTCACTGCTATCGCCGAGCATTTTTCCCACAAGGGAAAACGAGTGATCTTAATGATGGACTCACTGACACGTGTCGCTCAAGCTCAAAGAGAGATCGGTCTTGCGGTAGGTGAGCCTCCGACCTCAAAAGGGTACCCGCCTTCTGTCTATTCCCTTCTGCCTAGGCTTTTAGAGCGCTGCGGCCCCCAGGCTCAAGGTCGCGGCTCAATTTCAGGGCTTTATACAGTGCTCGTTGACGGCGACGACTTCAACGATCCCATCCCGGATGCCGCGAGGGGGATTTTGGATGGGCATATTAACTTGTCCCGAGACCTAGCTGCAAAGGGGCATTTTCCTGCCATTGAAATAACGAGCTCTGCAAGTCGGGTGATGCGGGATATTGTTTCTAAAGACCATTGGAATTTGTCTATAGCGATTAAATCGTTGTTGGCAACCTATCAGCAAAACCATGACTTGATACAGATTGGTGCCTATCAGGCGGGATCCAACCCGCTTTTAGATCGAGCTATTGCGATTATGCCCCAACTGGAAAGTTTTTTAAAGCAAGACACAGATGAGTTTTCTACCATGAAAGATGCCATTTCAGGACTTTTGCGAATCCACCAAGCTTCTATGGCCTTTGGCACTCAAAAAAATAAATAGGATTGAAATATGTTGCCACACAAAAAAATGAAGCAATTAGCTCCTATTATCAAGATCAAGAAACATAGCTTAGATTTAGAATCAGCAGAACTTCTTGCCATTCGTCAGACAAAAATTGAAGTTATTGAAAGAATGCGTCAAAGCCAAAAAGCCTATATGAGTTCTGTAGATCAACTGAATTTGATGCGTAGTAAAGGTATGAATCAGGAAGCCTTGAGTCTAGAGCTTGGCATTGACGGGTTTAGAAATCGTTGGGCTGCGCTTCTCGCTGAGGCGAAGTCGCTGGAACGAAGGGAAAAGCTCCAGGTGAAAATGGTGATGTCCATCGAAACGGAACTCAAGACAGTCGAGAATCTTCATGAGAAATTTGAAGAGATCTTTAGAAAAGACTTGTCTGTCAAGGATCAGGCTTCCATGGACGATTTTTCTCAAAATCGATTTTTTGGCCGGTCTAAATAAGGGAGTCATGATGCCTAGATCACTTAAAATTTTACTGGCCTTGAAGTTGGTAGCTTTAACGGTATTTGTCCTGGTGCAGACCGAGCAAATCCGAATAGGCGAGCTTGTCGGCTTTGCCGAGGGCACCAAGGCACCCGAAGAGCAGCTGCCAAAAGATGGCGAAATTCATGATATTTTGGCGATACCGAAGCTGGGTGAAGATGCCCCAAGTTCACGGGAAACCCTTTCTAGGTATTTGGATGTAGCCGATAGAAAGCGACAAGACGTGCTTCGTCGGATGGAATTTTTAGAGAAAAGAGAAGCCTCCCTCAAACAGATTGAGGGGACTATCGACAGAAAGCTCACTCAATTGGATGAAGAACGAAAGTTCTTTGCGTCATCAATTCAAAAAGAAACAGACCTTAAAAAAGAGAGATTGACCCGACTCATTGAACTTTATGACAAGATGGAGCCTAAAAAAGCAGCGACGTTGTTTGAGAGTTTAAGTCCTGATCTTTCAGTATCTCTTCTCAAATCTCTAAAACAAAAGCAACTGACGGCTATTCTTGAGAAGATGGCGCCTGATAAAGCGGGTAAGTTGACCGAATATTTCAGCCGCATGAAATCTGGAACTGAGTATGATCTTCTCAAGGAAATGAACTCTTCCCTCCGCGATGCTTTTAAAGAATGTAAAGGGGAGCCTCTTCCTGCCCATTAAGTCCGTTGGGTCTATATTGGGATAAGCATGCACCTTCGGGCTCGGAAACGATGCGCTGTAGTCACTGCTTTTTTTCGTCCTTATTTGATATGCCGTAAAAAAATCAGACTGAGTTTTTTAAAAGCTCAGTCTGATGTCTGTCAATGGCATTCCATCATTCAGAGGCTTTGTCAAAAGCCCGGCCTGGTGAGCCCATGACATGGTAGCCTGCGTCCACATGGAGAATTTCGCCAGTGACACCTGAGGATAAGTCGCTTAGGAGATATCCTGCTGATTTACCAACTTCGTCTTGAGTCACATTGCGCTCTAGGGGCGCAATGGATTTGTACATGTCCAACATTTTACCGGCACCTACGGCGGAAGATGCTAATGTTTTGATAGGTCCAGCACTGATTCCGTTGACTCGTATGTTTTTAGCTCCTAAGTCATAAGCAGCATAACGCACCGACATATCTAATGCCGCTTTTGCAAGACCCATCATGTTGTAGCCAGCGATGACTTTTTCTCCTCCAAAATAGGTAAGAGTCGCGATGCTGCCTCCAGAGTTCATCACTTTGGAGCCTTCACGGCAAACTGCCAAGAAACTATAAACGCTCACATCCATGGCGTTAAGAAATCCTTCGCGGCTGGCTTCAATAGTGGGGCATTTTAAATCTTGCAGAGGCGCAAATGCAATCGAGTGGACTATAAAATCAATCTTTCCGTAGTGCTTGGCAACATCGCCAAAAAATCGGGCGATATCCTCATCTTTACCGACATTACAGGGGAGTACAAGTTTAGGCTTCCATTCATCCACTACTTTTCTGATTCTACCTTCCATTTTGCCAGACTCATCGGGTAAAAAACTAAAGGCGATTTCAGCGCCTTGGTCGATAAGAAACCTAGCAATGCCTGAAGCAATTGAGTGTTGGTTGGCTATGCCCATGATCACGCCGCACTTGCCTTCAAATAATCCTGCCATGACTAGCTTCCCCTTTGTCTTAATTTTTCGTAACTCTCTTAATAGTTCAGCTAACTCCTCAGTTCAAGACCCAACTCTATGTTGACAGGGAAAACCTCTCTGATAGCGGCCAGTATTCGTTCTATCCGGCGGAAACCCCTCCCACAGAAGGTGTTTTTGAAGAATAGCGTCAGGCCCGCCGGCCTCATAGGCCATGTGTGCGAAAATGAGTCTCTCAGGGTACTGTGAAAAGAAGTTTGTAGCTCCCGGCAAATCGCGTTCTGTTTTGTTGTTCTTTTGTTGTTCTTTTGTTGTTCTTTTGTTGTTCTTTAGGCGTCTCGAGTTTTTGGGCTAGAATGTGGAATGGGTAGAGGCCTTTGTACTTCATAGATGTGGATATTTTTTTTGGTATCTGCCCTACTATTTTTTTGGCATCTGCCCTATTATAGGAGCCTTGGTAAAAGACGGCTCTTCAGAGAAAAGGGGCGAAAATAATGAATGCAGGAAAGATACTGTTGGCCGCTGGAATTTACGGCTTCCTAGCTGTTGTCTTGGGGGCTTTTGGAACCCATTCTTTGAAGAGTATTTTGGATCCCACCGACTTGCAAATCTTCGATGTAGCGGTCAAATATCAAATGTATCATGCTTTAGCTCTCGGATTTGTGGCAGCTTTAGCTCAGTCCTCTCTTACAAAACATCTGAAAAAAGCGGCCATTTTGTTTTCTATGGGGATATTTATTTTTTCGGGTTCTCTTTTTGCTTTAATCGCAACCCAGGTGAGAGTTCTAGGAGCCATCACTCCGGTTGGTGGTGGGCTCCTTATATTAGGTTGGTTTTTTCTGATACGTGAAGGCCTCGATCGCTCTCAATCAAATTAGGCCATAGAGTCTAATCTGCGTCTGCGAAGCATTGGACAGCTTTTACGGCACGTTTCCAGCCTTTTTGGTGGGCCTTTCTTTCGTCTGCGTTCATCGTACTTTCAAATAGAGCATCTCTTTTCCAAGCGGTTTTCATGTCTTCTAAGTTCTTATAAATACCTACGCCTAAAGCAGCAAACATAGCCGCGCCGAAAGCAGTTGTTTCAATGTTTTGAGGGCGGTCTATCGTGATCCCTAAAATATCAGCTTGAAACTTCATGAGAACATTGTTCGAGCTAGCACCGCCATCAACCTTGATTGTGATGATGTTGCTGTCTAAATCGGAGGCCATTGCCGTCATAAGGTCCGCAACTTGAAAGGCAATGCCTTCGAGTGTGGCTCTGATGATTTGATCCTTGCTCGTGCCTCGAGTGAGTCCGAACAAAGCCCCTTGGGCTTTGGGGTCCCACCAAGGGGCGCCGAGGCCTGCAAGGCTTGGTACGAAATAGACTTCAGGAGAAGCTTTGGTTGAGGCGGGAATTTTTGAAGTTTGGCTGGAGTCATCTATAAAATGTAGCTGGTCGCGAATGAATTGTACGGCTGCGCCTGCAATAAATGCGGAGCCTTCAAGGGCGTAAGTCATTTGTCCGTGAAGGGACCAAGCCACTGTGGTCAAGAGGCCAAATTTAGAGGCCTTTGGGATCGATCCCATGTTTGTTAAAGCGAAGGCCCCTGTGCCATAGGTGCATTTGGCTTCTCCCTGCGAAAAACAAGTTTGACCGACCAACGCGGCCTGTTGATCGCCAAGAATTCCAGAAATGGGTATCCCATCCGGGAGGAGCCCATTTAAATAGGTCTCTCCGAAGCTATGAGCGGAATCGAAGACTTGAGGTAAAATGTGCTGGGGGACCTCAAGAATCTTAAGGAGCTCTTCATCCCATTTTCCCGTTTTAATATTGAACATTAAGGTTCGAGAGGCGTTGGAAGCTTCCGTTGCGTGAACTCTACAACCGGTCAGTTTATAGAGTAGCCAGCAGTCGATGGTGCCTACAAGAGCGGAGCCATCTTTGAGGGCATCGGCAACTTCTTGATTCTCCCGAAGCAGCCAAGACAGCTTTGTTCCAGTAAAATAGGGATCTAGAAAAAGTCCGGTTTTTTCCCGAAAAAGCGGCTCCAGGCCGCGAGCTTTAAGTTCGTCACATAGGCGTAAAGAGCGCTTACATTGCCACACGATTGCTTTGCACAAGGGGCGCCCCGTGCCTTTTTCAAAAACACAGAGAGTCTCTCTTTGATTGGTAATGCCAATGGAGGCAAAGTGACTCGCCTCTAAAGTCAAATTCGCCTGGCTTAAAGCACCTAGGAAGGCTTTTGAAAGGGAAGTCCAAATCTCTTCTAAATCATGTTCCACCCACCCAGTTCTGGGGTAATGTTGCGGGAAGTCAAAAGTTGATCTTCCGAGAATTTTTGGTTCTCTTTTGTCTTCAAAATCAATGATCAAAACTGTCGATCCTGTGGTGCCTTGATCGATGGTGATCACTTTTTTTGAAGCTTTATTTAGGGACGGACTATTTTCTGAAGAGTAATCTTTTGAAGAGTAATTTTTTGAGTTCATGAATGGCTCCGCAAGAAGTTGAGGGGCCATAGTACTTTTTTATAGAGTAAAAATCACTTGCGTTTTCTAGGATAGAGCAAAGGTGCCAAGAGTAGGAGATGGAAGATATTGGACCAGTTTGTAGGGCCCGCTGAGCACCCCGAGCTAGATGTCTTTCTAAGCTTGCCTTTGGAAGCTTCTGTGGTACTGGTCCCTGGTGAGGCACCCGCAGCACCTACTATGGGTGCAGAGGAATTGATTCGCGGAACTACTTTGGGGCTTTCACAGCTACCGGCCGCCGAAGCTGTTGTTCCAAGGCCCCTTGCTTTAGCGCTCGCTAATATAGCAGGGCAGTACTTACCAGCGAACAGCTCTTTGTCTGAATTTACGAGAGCTATAAACAAATCCGAATAGGAACTCGCCGGGCTTTTTAGGTAGTCGATAGAATTGAGCGCTAGTTTTGCAAATTCCAGGTTGTTTCCTCCAGCCTTCATCGCGTCCCAGAGGGTTGCGGCAATGAGCATGCCTTTGATGTGGACTCCTGCATCTGGTTGGCTTTTATAGAAGGAACTTTCATAATTCCAATCTATTTTTGAAAGAGCCGCAGTTCTCAAGCAGGTGGGAATGATGCATAGGGAGCTTCCTGATGGGCAAATGGACTCTCCCAAACAGGAATCCCCAGAGCGAGCATAGGCAAAAAAATCGGCCATACCTTCATGAATGGCTCCCGAATGATTCTTAGTCGCTGAAGTGTCGTCATGTTTGGTGCTGGTAATGGTTCTAAAGATCATGTGATGTCCGATTTCATGGGCGACAACATCAGAATCCAGGGACAGATTTTGCAGCACATAACCGTCACCTTTGCCGGTAATCACTAATGGTCCTGATGTCCCATCAGTTCCTCTTGGGTAGTATCCCGCATTGTTGATATTTGCGGGATCCCTAGAATTCATGACTAGTTTAATGGCTTTGTTATCCCAGTTGTAGCCAATGGAGCGATACCACTCTAGCATTTTATTGGCTTGTGCAAAAATATTAGCTTCTGGAAAACTTGGACTGTTTGTAGCGAATTCATACTTTTTAGTGCTAGAGACAGTGCGCTCTGCTCCATAAGGTGCCGTAGTAAAATACATATTTTCTAGATTGTTGGTTTCGGCGAGCTCGAAGTTTTCAGTAGCTACAGGGCTACTAGGGTTTTTGGGGTAGTATGAAATCGATCCCGTGGCAGAAAACGAGGATCGCTCTAGGTCAATAATTCTTTCTAAATTGGCGGCTCCAGTATAAGAGACTCCTTTCAATTCCACACTGAAGCAGCTAGCGAATTGGTAGTCTGGCTCGTCAATAATGCATGGATAAATCTTTAGATGGGTTTTGTCTGTGGGTTGATAGAGGAAGTCTTCACCAGAAAAAACCTGATCCAGTTGCTTAGCGACTAGATTCATGGACGGTGCATTTTTTAAATCGTCTGAAGATAAAGCCAAAGTGCCAACGGGAACTTCACCGACAAAATAAAGCTCACCTCGAGTTAAATGAGTCGATAAAATAGTGTTGTATAGGGGAATGCCTCGCCAATAGAAGTTGTAGCGGAGAGAATGTCTTCCGGTGGGCAAGTTGACTTCACTTAATTTTCTGATTTCCATTTCAGGATCCATTTGAAATCCAGACAGATATTCGAAAACTTTGGTTTTAAGAATTTGATCGTCTGAGGAAGCCAGTTGAAAGATGGAAGGTAGATCCCGCAGCTCTAGGTGGCTCTGATATCTAATGTCTTCTCTAGTTAGGGGCTTTGACATTCTAAGGCCTCCACTCAAATCCCGGGGGCCCATGCTCTCACCGCGAGCCGCGGAACCGGAGACGAGACTTGAAGTGAATAAAGTAATGTAGCGTAATATTTTCAATTTTGTCCCCCCGCCTGATGAGGCTTATCGGTCAAGTGCCCGAAAATTTGACCTTTTCCTTAATGGCCGTGACAACCCAGCGTAACTTTGGGATATTGCTGCCTATGTTTAGTTTTTAAAGGAGATCCAAGGTCTCCTGAACCACCCCTTAGAAGGGATTAGGCTTTATGAAATTAGTGTTTATGGGCTCTCCCGAAGATGTGTTAGGGCCGCTCGAAGCATTGCAAAATGCCGCTCATTTTGAGCTCGTGGCCGTCGTGTCGCAACCACCTAAAGAGCAGGGAAGGGGGAAAACCCTTCAAGACACCCCGGTTGCCATGTTTGCGAAAGCCCACAATATAAAGCTTTTATTGCCGAATCAAGCATCTGACCCACTTTTTTTGGCCGAACTAAGAGAGTTATCTCCCGACGTGATCATCACCGCTGCCTATGGACAAATGTTGTCGGATGAGTTTCTTAGAATTCCGAAGCGGGCCACCATTAATATTCATCCGTCATTATTGCCTAAATATAGGGGAGCGACTCCCGTTCCAGCGGCACTCTTAGCTGGAGATCAAGTGACCGGCGTGAGCATTTTATTTACCGTTAAGAAAATGGATGCGGGAGCGATCATCCTTAAAAAAGAATTTAGCATAGGGACCCATGAAACTTCGCTAGAATTGACCGCGCGCCTCTTTAAGGAGAGCTGCCCGCTCCTTCTCGAGGCCTTAGAGTTGCTCGACGATCCTAGCTTCACCGGCACTTCCCAAGATGAAGGTCAAGTGGTTAGCTGTCGAAAGATCAGCAAAGGCGACGGGGTAGTGGATTGGAATTTAGATGCGAGAACCTTAGTCCAACAATTTCGGGCTTACGCGGGTTGGCCAGGATCGGTAGCTTCTATTCAGGGTCAAAGGGTTTTGATTACGAACTTGAAAGTATCGTCTTATCCGATGAAATTGGCTCCAGGGGTTTTTATGTACGATAAAGGCTCTCAGCAATTAAGGGTGGGAACCCACTCGGAATGTCTTGAAATTTCCAAAGTAAAACCAGCAGGAAAGAACGAAATGGATGCTGCTGCTTTCTTTAACGGCCTCCAAGCGAAGGGAGTCACTCAATTTGATGATCCCACACATTTATAATCAAAACATAGTGGTGGCCGTTTCTGGAAAGGGAAGACTTTTAGAAAGTCTGTTTGAATCCATGTTGCGTTTTCATTACAGCATTTGCGGAGTGATTGTTTCTAATGATCATTGCGGTGCCATTGAGGTGGCGAAGTCACATAGGGTTCCCATCTTTTTCGGCGACTATTCCGAGAAAGGTTTGGCTGCGACTACGGAAAAGCAAAAGATTTTTCTAAAAGACTGCGCCCCAGGGTTGATTGTCTTAGCCGGTTTTTTAAAGAAGTTTCCCGTAGGAGCAGGAGTGGGAGAGCGAGACATCTTGACCATAAATATTCATCCGGCTCTTTTGCCTAAATATGGCGGACCAGGATTTTATGGCATGAAGGTTCATGAGGCCGTTTGGTCTGCAAAGGAAAGCCATTCTGGAGCCACCGTCCACATGGTAAACGACAAATACGATGAGGGACGCATTGTGGCTCAAGCTCAGGTTCCTTTAGAGACCTCAGACACTCCTCAAGACATTGCCCGGAAGGTTTTTGAGATCGAGAAGCAGCTGTTGCCCCAAGTCATCGAGAAAATTTTGGCTGGGACGCTAGACGATACAAAACTTAGGGACAGGAATGAGATGGACCAAACTACCATATATTTAAAATCGCACTTTGAAGGCGCTTGGCTCAAGATGATGGGAGAGCTTTACAAGGGGCCAGAAAGTCTCCTGCAGGCTGTCCACTACAGCTGCGACGGACCAGGGAAGAGAGTGCGCCCTCTGTTGCTTCTTCTTGCGGCCCGCGCCTTAGGGGCCCGTTTGGAATCCTGCACTTCGGCTGCCATCGCCGTGGAAATGATTCATGATTATAGTTTAGTGCACGACGATCTCCCCAGCATGGATGACGATGATTTTCGCCGCGGCCGGCCCACCACCCATAAGGTCTTTTCTGAGGCAACCGCCATTCTTGCCGGTGACGCGCTTCTTACGGATTCCTTTTTAGTCATTGCTCGCGATACTGTCCTTTCGGACTCCCAGAAAGTCGGTCTCATGTCTGAGCTTGCCAAGGCAGGAGGCAGCCAAGGCATGGTTTTAGGGCAGGGTTTAGATATGGAGGCTTCCAGCTCATCGGGACTTAAAACCAGCGAGGAACTTGACAGAATACATAGCCTTAAAACCGGTGCCCTTCTTGGCGCGTCACTTGCCATGGCTGCCTTATGTGCCGGCCGAGCTGATCTCTCTCAGAAGATGCGAACGGCCGGGACTCATATTGGACTAGCCTTCCAAATTATGGATGATCTTCTAGATGGGGCCAAGGGAACGGGAAAATCTGCCGGAAAAGATAAAGCTCAAAATAAGCTCACCTATTTAAGCTTTTACTCCCGCGATGAGGCGCTGCACCTGGCCAACCGCTGGACAAACGAGGGTAAGGCTATTTTAAAAGATTTAGGTATGGTAAGTGAACTGATGGGTTACATAGATCTACTTCTAAAACGAGAGTATTAATTTGAAACTGACTACGGAAAATTACTCTTCCTCTTTTCTTCGATTTGGCGAGCGTCAAGCAGGAGTCAATATAGTATATTGTCCTGATGAACATAAATATTTCTATAACGCCTACTGTCTAGAAACTAAAGTTTTAAAAGAGCTTATGAGTGTGGAGTTTGAATTTCTTGATGATGCCTTGGAGCTCATTAACGAAGAATTTGCAACTTGGGATAAAATAGACTTTGAGCCTGAAAAAGGCTGTGGGTCTTGTGCAGCGAAATAGAAGAGTGCACATTTTTGATAAGAGATAAGAAAAGAGGAGGGTCTGGTGATGATTTTACGTTTGACCTGGGTTGCTACTTTGATGGCTTCTCTCGCAGCTTCTCTCTTAGCTACATGGCTGGCTACAGGGCTCCTTCCAGTACAAGCCTACTCACAGGACTTGGTAGGTATGTCAGGGGTTTTTAAAAAAGAGGGTGTCGACCGCTCATGCGTCAAGCTTCCTGCTAAAGCATTAAACGGAGGGGGTTCCGCCCCCGATTATGCATGGGTCAATTCCGCCCTAAATAAAGTCCTTCAAGACTTAAAAATGGGCATTCAGACTGGGAATGTGGACTTGCTTAAGCCGTTGTTTCACCCACAACTAAAAGTAACGACAGCCGCGATTAATGAGGTATTGGCCAAGCAAAAAACGATCATTGGAAAGAAATACTCCACTAACATCGAACAGGTTTGGGCTATTTACAGCAAAGACAGAACCGTTGATCGCATCAAATGCGACGACGATGTTCTGCAAATTTCTCCTCTATATGGC
>CAXNGG010000001.1:0-27781 GCA_964201885.1 Oligoflexales bacterium | reverse complement strand
AGCCGATAGGATTAGTGTTCAATCGAGGAGCTTATGAAAAAATATATTTTAAGCATCGCTGTTACGATCACAGGTTCATGTGGGCCTAATGGGGGGAGTGATTTGGCTGTAGCTGATAAAGCTCAACCTATCCGCAATGGATTTCTGGTGGATATGGCACTAACCCCAGCACCTGAGGGGAAATGTCCAGAAGGTGGAGTGACTCAAAATTACTATTATGATTTGAATGGTAACGGCGAGTTGGATCCAGGCGAAGATAACGGTTTGGTCTCAGCAGTAGATTGTTATTCAGGATTTTTGCAAGCTACTAATCCTTGCGAAACAGGAAAAGTTAAATGCGAAATCCCCACGAAATCGAACCAACCGATCCTAAAAGATTGTAAAGATGCAACTAACGAACAGAAGTCTACGGCGGCAGAAATTTTGCGCTTTAATGGCAAAAAAGATGTCCCATTGGAAAGCGCATGTGGTCAATTGGTTGAATTAAGTAAAAGTGTTACTGATACAGATGTCTATCTACACCGCAGTAAAAACTTGAGTTTTGATGACTATTCCATTCTCACAATTATGACTAATATAAATGGGCTAGTTATAGATGGAAAGGGGTCTTCTCAGAAGGAGATTAGGAATATTAGTTCTTTAAAAAGTTTACCTTATCGCATACTCGGTGAACTAAGGCTGACCGACGCCGATTTTAAGGGAATTTCTTTTGTGGACTTTTTGCCGGAAAAAGGAGCAAAAAATGTCACAATTTACAATTCTAATATTGTGGGATTTAGTAAGCTATCTTCCTGGTCATACATTTCTAAATCGCCGATATTGGAAATTATCAATTCTACCGCAATTCACACAACTGGGCCCAGATTTTAATTAACTTTTAGGGGGTCGATATGCATTCAAAATGCAAAAAAATGATGTTCCTAGGAGTTATTGTTTCAGTGATTTCTTGCAATTCTAATGTGGCAGATAATTCCTCAACAAAGACAGGTGAGAATATGGAGTTGAATCCGGGGTTGATTCCGGCGAAAAAAGACCCGAATAGCGAACAACTTAAAGCTGGTGCAAGTGATGAACATGCCAAGGCACTTCAATATCAATGTCGTCTGCCTCAAGGAAAAGATTCTGCTGAGTGCAATACAGGTTTTGGTTTGACAAGCACTAGTTCCAGTGTCTATGACTATCTTAACCTCGCAAAGGAAGCATATAAGAATGAGTACTATGCTTCAAATGTCGATATAATTGAGATATCCAAAAGTATAGTGAAAAGTAAAAGCCAAGAAGAGATTTGTCGCCTCTCCAATGAGAGTCTAAAAGCCTTAGATTCCGTGCAAAAAAAATTTGTAGATCCTTATGGGTATTTAAAAGATGTTTATGATCGTTTCCTTGTAGCTTCTCAAGCAACAAAGGCAGAGTCTTGCCGCGGGGGGAAATAATAAAAGGTTGAAATTGCGCCCATTTTAATGCTTAGGCCTAAGAATAAGTTCATGGTTTCCGCAGCCTTAATGGCCTGTTTAATAGAAGGTGGTTTCTTGATGATGATGAAGGCTCTGCCCTCCAAAAAGATGCCTGGAAACTGGAATGCTGCTCATAAAAGTCCTGAGAACCGTTTATAAGTGTTGCTTACATCTTTGCCTCTGATATGTTCCATTCTACAAGTGGCTTGATTAAGAGTTGAGTGATCTAGGATTTTAAAACATGGCTATTGAGATTCATTCTGATTTTTACTGTTCAAAAACTATAGTTTTATCAAAAAAGCAGTTAGAAGAAATGTCAGATTTGGTTCAAGCCGTGGAAAGCGTTTTTGATTGCAAAAGGTATCAAAGGTTAGTTTATTCAAGATTGCCCGATATGTACCACGATGATTTGGACAAATCAGAGCTCTTTTTAGCCTATGACTTTCACGTCAATCAGCAAGGTGTCGGGCTAATTGAAATCAATACCAACCCAGGTGGTGCCTTGCTTAGTGCTGCGTTTACGAGGAGATTGGATTCCAATACCGAAAAACATACTGAGTCGTCTTTTCCGCTGCAAGCCGAGACATTTGACTCAGAAGTGATTTCAATGTTTGAGCGAGAGTGGCTAAAATTCAATCCTTCCAGGCCACTGAAAACTATAGCGATTATTGATGAGAATCCTGACCAGCAATTTTTGTATCCTGAATTCCTCTTATTTCAAGAGCTATTTCTAAAACATGGAATAGACTGTGTGATAGCAGATCCCAGTGAGGTGACTCTGCATGAGGGCTCACTTTGGGTGAAAAATTTGCGCATTGATTTGGTTTACAATCGTCTAACTGATTTTTATTTGCAAGATCCGGTATTGAAGGTGATTCGTCAAGCTTATCTCGAAAAGTTAGCTCTTGTGACTCCGAACCCGAGATCCTACGCCCTCTGCGCAGACAAGAGAAATCTTGGGATTTTGTCGGACAATAGTTTGCTGAAGACCTTTGGTATAGCTGCAGAGACTCTAGAAATTTTAGAGAATGGTATTCCTAGAACTGGGGAAGTCAATGCCTCCAATGAAGATGCCCTTTGGGCTCATCGGAGGAATCTCTATTTCAAGCCTATTAATGGTTTTGGAGCCCGAGCCGTCTATCGTGGTGACAAAATCACCAAAAAGGTTTGGTCCATGATTAGACAAGGTGGGTACATGGCCCAAAAATACTTTGCACCTGGTGAGATTTCCGTAGGTGAGATGGGTTCAGAGAAAACTATGAAATTTGATGTTCGCCTCTTTGTCTATGCAGGTAGAATTCTTTGGGTGTCCACTCGAGTTTATCAAGGTCAAGCTACAAATTTCAGAACCCCAGGAGGCGGTTTCGCCCAGGTGTTTATTCAGCCCTAAGTTGATTGGGTTTTCGAAAAAACAATGTCGCGACCCGTTTATTTCTATTAGATATGCTTTTATGTCAAAAACATGGCTTTTTGGCTGAAATTTTGAGCTGACTTGTCCCTCTTTTCAAAATTCTTCAGAGATTTTTTCGAAAAATTAACTTGATTGACGACGGCAGAGTTCGGTGGGTCTTCGATAGCCATATTTCATTTTCATGTAGAATAGAATTTATCGTTTCTTTAAGTTCAGGTAGAGTAAGTGTTTAATCTGTCGACCCATTTTTGTCTTTTTTAGATTAAGTCTTGCTCGTAGGATTCTCTTTTGACTCAATGAGTTTGATTCAGTGGTTTGACGAAGATAGTTTTAATTTTACTTTAAGGTTTGAGATGCTGAGCGATCCGAAGTCTATAAAACTTAATAATCCCCCTAGTCTTAAGGATCTAGCTAAAGTCTTTTTAAAGCTTGGAGCTACTTCCTTTGGTGGTCCAGCAGTTCATATAGCGATGATGGAAGAGGACTTAGTTCGCCGAAGATCATGGATCTCAAAAGAGGAATTTTTAGATCTTTTGGGAGCCACCCAGTTGATTCCAGGTCCTAATTCTACGGAAATGGCGATTCATATTGGTTATAGAACTGCGGGTTGGCGTGGTTTACTTGTAGCTGGTGTTTGTTTTATTCTTCCCGCTTTTTTGATAGTTTGGCTTATGGCTTCACTTTATGTGCAACTTGGGGATGTGCCAAAGTTTCAGGATGTTTTTTTGGGGGTCAAGCCGGTGGTTTTGGCAGTCGTTGTACAGGCCATGTCAAGTCTTTCGAGAACAGCACTTAAGGATCGGCTTCTATGGGTTCTTGGCGGGTTGTCATTGGCACTGTATCTTGTTTTCAAACAAGAGGTTCAAATCCTACTTTTGGCAGGCTTGCTTAATTTGTGTTTACGAAGAAAGGAACCTCTCCCCGGGCGAAAATATGGCGTCCTAAGTCTTTTGGGTCTGGCGCTTCTGTTTTGTTTGGCTTCTTGGCTCCTTCCCGCCTCGTTAGTGGTTCCAGAGGTTCCTACATCTAGTGGGATCCTCGGCTATTTTAGTAAAGTGGGCTCGATGCTCTTTGGCAGCGGGTATGTTTTGCTGTCGTTTCTTCAAAATGATTTAGTAGACAAATTTCAATGGCTGACCCAACAACAGCTTTTTGATGCGGTAGCAGTCGGTCAATTTACCCCAGGGCCCGTATTCACAACCGCGACGTTTATCGGATTTCTTTTAGCAGGACATAAAGGAGCTGTTCTAGCGACGATCGGTATCTTTCTTCCGGCTTTCGTATTTGTGGCTTTGAGCGCTCCCTATCTCAGTAAGCTGCGGGGATCTAAGGTGGCTTCTCTAGTATTAGATGGGATCAATGTAGCGTCCTTAAGCCTTATGGTGGGAGTCACCCTGAGCATGGCTTCTGGAACGATGGATTCTTTTTCGGCGGGACTTCTTTTTTTGGTGAGTTTGTTCACCCTGATTCGGTATAAAGTAAATTCTTTTTGGCTAGTGGTTGCGGGTGCCTTCCTGGGGTATTTCGGGCTTTTGTAGCTTTGGCGCTTTTCTAGAGGAGTTTTTGAGATCCTTTCGGTAGGATCTTTTTTTTTTAAATGCACTCCTCTAATTTAGGGGATCCTTTTCCTAAGATCAGACAGTACGTTGTCTAAAGACGCGAAAGACTTCTCTTTAGTGACCCTGTTTTAGAGCTAGTAGCTCTGCTACATTCAGCTGGAAAACTCAGTTTTGGGGGAAGGCTCTTTTTTGAGGAGAAGGAACGTTAAGTCATCTTCAAGTTCGAGGTTTTTGCGGTAAATTCTGGAGTTGGCGATGATCTGGGAGCCGATTTGACTTAAAAGCCCACGCTTGCCTTTACGAAGCTCTTGTTTGATGCGACCTAACCACTGGGAAGCGGCTGCTCCTGGTGGAACGATACCGTCGGTGTAGAGGACGATCATGGTTTCAAGGGGGTCAAGGACTGTGGTTTTAGCGGTCCACTTGGGATGGTCAGATTCTGAACCTGGTCTGGATCCCTCCGTAGAGTGATAGCGAAACTGGGACTCGCTTCCCGTTAAAATTCCAGGATGCCCTGCCGTGGTATAGTAAAGTGCCCCCGTAGACTGATCAAAGATCATGGCTGCCATGCTACAGCCAAGGTTGCTTCTGAGGCCGATCAGACCCTCATGCACTCTTTGAGGGGCTAGAGCCAAGTAGCTCTCAAAATCCTCCTGGGCTCCAGCGATCCCTCTCGTCCAAAGGCTCCAGTGGCTGGCGATGTTGGAGGTCATCATGGCAGCCCCCATGCCGTGTCCCGTGACATCGACCATCGCCGCGACAAGGACAGTCTTCGTGGGAGAGATTTCAACTTCTCTCACATCGTACCAGTCTCCAGCCAGTTTGGAGGCGGGGCGGTAGACACCGTGCCAGGTCCAGTTGCCACTTTTAGCTTTGGATTCCGGAAGGCTTGAGAACTGGATGGCTTTAGAGATTTCAATCTCTTTATCAAGCTCTGCTTTTTGACGCACGATACTGGAAACCTTTTGAATCGTATTGTAAATACTTCCGATATCTATAAACGCTATAAAGACCAAACCTGGGACGAGGATTTGGTTGCGCCAGTCAAAAAAACTTTTAAGGGCTGAGGTGTCTTGAGCCAAGTACTGCTCAAGATTGGTACTTAAAAATAAACCAAGAAGGATAAAAACAGCGACGAGCTCGAGTTTCTTTTCTGGTTTAAAACGAAGGAATAGGGTGGCGGTTGTAGCCATACCTAAAATAGCCAGGAGGCCATCCCAAACCATATCGGAGTTTAGCAGACCTAGTCCAATCTTCGAGCTAAGAAAGCCCAGGCCAGCTGCGACCAACATGGAAAGGATCTGCACTTTGCGTTTGATCTCGATATTGGCGAAAGCTAGCACCACAAAAACAATGGCTAAGGCTCCCATGCCATGCAGGGGAAAGATCAAGCCTTCTAAGAAATTTCTATTGAGAGCTTCCGTCTCCCAAGCTAAATAAGCCAAGCAGCGCAGAGCTCTTAACGCTGCAAAGAGGGACAAGAGCCCAGCAACCAAGGCGTGATCTAAAATAAGCGCCATAGCCGCGAAAAGTAGGGGAACGACCACCTCAAGCATGCGGTTCATGTGGGCAGAAAAACGTTGTTTGGCACTGATGTCTAGAAAATCTCGATCGTATCTTGGATCCACCAAGGCAGGGGCTACCAAAGCCGGCCCAAACCATTTGGCTTCGGGGGAGATAAAAAGTTGCAGTTCTAAGGACCCCATGCTCACGCTTTGGGAGCTGAGTGGAATTCTGATGTCGGCAAAGTTTCCAAGTTGAATCTTTCCATCCGCAGGAAAAAGAATCTGGGTGGCTTGATGGGCCATATAGGGAAAAATTAAAGTCGCCCGTTCACTGGGTAGCGTTTGAAACCAAGCTTTATTGTCTTCTGTAAGCTCTGCATTGATTCTCACCCGATTGGCTGGCTCAGGGAGATTTTTTAGGATTTCAGGAAGGGTAGCTGAGCCTGGAAACGTAATGTCGATCGGCTGTGGGTTTAGTTGTGTGCAACTGCCTGCCGAGTCACAATGGAGAAAGATCGCCGCCCATTTTGGGATCTCTACGATTCTTTTGGTGGCGATAAGATCGTCGCGAATTCGTCCCACATTGAGGTCGCGACTTTGAATGTAAGAAACCCCGACAAAAGAAAGCAAACAAAGGACCAAGGCTATAAGACTTGTTTCTTTGTTGTATTTGCGATCTTTTTCCTTCTTCATCGTACGTCTTTCTAAGAAGCTAAGAACCTAAGAAGCTAAGAAGCTAAGAAGCTAAGAAGCTAAGAGCTTGCCTTCTTTATCCACAAATGCCATAGGGATATTCCATCTTTTAGCAAGTTCCACGAGAGACTTCTTGTCAATGCACTTGAGATAGGCGTCCATAGGTTCAATGAGCCCGTCTTTTGCAAGGGTTAGGAGGCATTCGTTGAGGAGCTGGTTTCCAGCCGCTTTTTGGGTGATCATGGTGTTTTGGATGAGATGGTTTTTACCTTCCCGTATATTGCTTGAGACCGCATCGTCTACCACCAAAATTTCGTGGGCTGCCACTCGCCCCCCACCAATTTTTTTGATGAGGGTTTGAGCTACCACCCCCTTTAAGCTGGAAGCTAGCATGGTTCTAATTTGAGACTGCTGGTTCGAAGGGAATTGGTCGATGATACGGTCAACCGTAGAGATCGCCGTATTGGTGTGAAGAGTCCCAAAAACCAAGTGACCTGTTTCTGCGGTTTCAATAGCAATGGCAATGGTTTCCAAATCCCTGAGCTCGCCAATAAGAATCACATCTGGGTCTTCTCGAAGGGCTGCTTTAAGAGCTCGTTTGAAGCTAGTTGTATGTTTTCCCACTTCCCTTTGGTTGACCAGACATTTTTGTTGGGGGTGAACAAATTCAACGGGGTCCTCAATCGTTAAGATGTGCTCATGGCGCTCTTTGTTGATTTTATCGATCATAGCCGCGAGAGTTGTAGATTTCCCGGAACCCGTAGGACCAGTAACCAGTACGAGACCCTTGGTAAGAGCACAGAAATCCGTTATGGCCTTAGGGAGTTTTAACTGCTCAGCGGTTAATATTTTAGCGGGGATTTGTCGTAGGACGGCACCCACACCAAAGCCATCTCGAAACATATTCACCCGAAAACGTCCAACCCCAGGGAGTTCGTAAGCGAAGTCAGTATCGTTCACGCTTAAAAACTCTTCGCGGTTTTTAGGTGGCATAATCGGAAGGAGATAGCGCTCCATGGTCGCTGCGTCGAGAGGCGGCATGTCTTCGCGCTCAACCTCACCGTCCACGCGAAGCACTGGGGGTTGGGTTAAAGTTAGGTGTAAGTCGGAAGCTTTTTTGGCCATCATGTGTCTTAGAAGATTATCGATAGGAAAATCTGAAGTTCTTACCACCACTTTTTCTGGGTCATTGGCGTCAAAAATAATGGCTTTACTTTCTGGAGCTGATGAGGGTGCTACGGCAGCAAGGGTCTCCTTTAATACAGCTGATGGGGGAGCTGCAGCCTTAACAGCTGCTTGACCCGAAGACGTGAGCTGTGAAGAGTTTGGAAAGGACGCTGGTTGCTTAACTTCAGGCGCGACCTTAGGCTCACTCACCTTTAGGGGTGATGAGTTTCCCTCTGGTGGCAATGTGAATTGCATATTTGTCTTGGACGCTTGAGCCTGCAGGGGCTGAGGAGTCGGGGCCTGTAACGTCCCCCCTTGTGGGAGGGGCTTAGGTATAGGGGCCCCTAGGCCTTGGCTAAGGGGGGCCGCGAGGATCGGGGCTGGAGCCATGGAAGGCGTGGGGCTCACTTGATTCGCAGAGGCTTGATCGGCACCTGGGCTTAGGAATGAGGTAAAGCCTTTAAGGCCAAACCCTTGCTCCTCAGCCCCGCTCTCTTCAAGGCCGTCTGGAGCCTCCCCAGGCATATTTGCCACTTGGGACATGCCCGTCGGATTAAAGGTCCCAAAGGCGGAATCTCTCTTGGAGCCAACACTTTTAAGATCTACAAGCTCTCCGGGCTTAAAGGGCAGAGGTGGCGCGTCGGGATAGGGATTTTTTCCTGGCTCGGAAAGTTTAGAGGGTTCGTCAGAAATGGAAAACCGACTTTCGTTTTCATATTCGTTTTGCCACTTTTCTTTGAGATCTAAAAACTTTTGATCTCCGCTCCCCGGAAAGCAAATGGCAAGCTGCCATCCTTTGCGATGCTTCCAACCAAGGACATTAAGATTCCCTAAGGCTGCAATATTTAAAATGCCATGGGTAGGTGCTCCCCCATCCAGGGTGTCTTCAGAATTGGCAAATAGAAACCCGAAAACCTCTTCTAAAAAACTCTTGGTAGCAAGTGAGCCGAGGTTCTTTGAGCCTGAGGGTGTGTCGGCTACAGGTTCATTGCCCTCTTTAAGAAAGACACAGCTAACCTTTTGGGCGATAGATTCTTTAAGAAGGGATTTGAATTGTTCCATGGGATCCTCCGAATCTCTAAACTATTTACTACCGAAGTATAAGGATTTTAACCTAGTCACAGTTCTATTTCTCACCGCCAGCACCCAAAGAGGCAATCCTAAGAGCCCTAATGTTAGGAGCCAAGACACGTTACTAAAGTCAGCGAGGGAGGAGCCTCCTGCTTGGAGAGAGCATCCGATCCCTTTGACTTTGTCTTTTTTGACCTTTCCAGATTCTTGGAAATTCGGAATCTCATAAGGCACATGGTTTAGAAACGATTCAGCAAAGGCTGCCATTGTCGACGTGTTGTCTTTGCGAGAAATTCCTTTGCCATTTTCCACAATAGTCACTCCCCCCCAGTTGATGCCAACGATACTAGAGGTCTCAGCATCAATTAAAGCCGAACCGCTTGAACCTAAATCCAAATCACAGGTGTGTCGCAAAGACACGTGAAGGACCGGATCTAGTTTGATGTCGTCTGGACTAAAATAGCCTAAAATTTTGCAGTCATTGGTGGTAAGCGCTGCCACCGGCAAGGAAACATCCCCTTCAGCATCTTTAGCAAAACCACCGGCTCGCGCGGGATGGTGAAAAATGAGCGCTTTGCGTCCCGCAGGATCTCCTTTAAAGAAAGCTAAGGACACGGCATCAGCAGGCGGTTTTTCCTGTAACTGAAAGACGCCGACATCAATTCTTGGATCTGTTCGTAAACTACCAGGAAGGCATTTGACGTTGGGCGCTTTGCTGCTATTGCTACTGGTAAAGTCAAAGAAGACCCGCGTCTCTTTGCATGCCTCTGGGATGAGTGTGTCTAACTTGGAGCCATCAGGACCTTCTTCCGCAAAACAGTGATGGTTGGTGATGACATGAAGGACACCTTGATTATCTTTCACCATAGTTCCCGTGCAAAAAATGGAAGCACCATTGGCTTTTCGGGTTGCGATGACGACGGTAGCTTTCCTCACATTGGGAATATCATTCTTATCTGAAACGGTAACGATATCGTTATCCCCTAAAATATAGGCGACGTTGGAGGTTTGAGATTTAGGCCGACAGCTCCAGGTAAAAAAAGTAATAAAAGTAATAAAAGTAATAAAAGAAAATCCAGCAAGCCTATTCATCGATAGCTCCCTTCTTTTCCATATCCACCACAATTTGCCTAAAGAAAGAATCCGCTTTTTGACGGATTAGGGAGCTGGGGTCTTGGGCATAAAATCTCACTTTCCCAAGAGCTTCACGGGCGCTTTTGAGATCGTTGCTGGACTGGATATGCCAAAGAGCTAGATGGTAGTAAGCAACAGGGCTTTTGCTTTGGATGGCGCGATCTAAATAAGTTTTTGAGGTGTTAAAATCCTTGGCGCGCCTCGCTGCAATGCTAGCGCCTAATATCGCCTGCAAGCAGTCGTTGCACCGCCCAGCGGTTTGTTCAAAGACCGAGACAGCCCGTTTTGAGTTGCCGGTTTCTAGAAGGAGATGCCCGAGGTTCAAGCCCGCAGCAATTTCCTTGCTGTCACCACTAAAGGCCGATTCAAAGAGGTTTTTGGCTTGTCTCAGATCTTGGGGGTCATTGCCGCGTTTCATGAGAGTCAATCCAGAAATATTCAAAGCTACCGTATTGTTGGGGTATTTTTCCATCAGTAGCTTGGCATAGTAGGCCGCTTTTTCATGTCGCCCTTGCAAGTAAAGACTCGTCGCCAGACCCTCAAGGCCTTCTTTGGAAGCAGGATTGCGAGCAAGGAGATCTCTTGCCGACTCTTCTGACTTCTCAGTCTTTCCAGCAACCAGCTCGGCCTCGACCCGGTCTCTAGAAACCTCAGTAGAAGCCGTTCTTTTCAACCAATCCGCATCGGAGATGCCGGCATTCATAACCGCGCCCTGGTCGCCAGACTTAAGCACCAGCGCAGTTTCCACATCTTTAGAAGACGAGCCGTTTTGGTGAACACAGGCGCTCGCCACAAAAAAACTTAAAGCCAAACCAAAAGACAAAGTAGCGCGCCAGATCGTGAGAGTTCTAGGAGTCCTTTGAGAACGGTCAGAAAAGTGTTGAGTCGCTCCCAACTTGGAAAGAGAGTCTTGAATGGAATGAGACATTAATTGGCTCCTTTCGTGATTTGAAGCTGGACGTAGCCTTTTCCTTCCGAACCGGTAACCGGCTCGAAGTTCCAATCGTTAGACGTTCGCCAAATCACATCTAGAGCTGTGGTCGGATCCGACTCCCCGTCGATCACAATGTCATATGCCTTCTTTTCAGAGTTCGTCATGAGTGCAGAGATGCGGTCCATGGCGGATTTTTTGTAGGTGTTGTAAGGCACGGTCTCCTCATCACCGAGAGTGGGATTGATGTTGATTTCGTTCAGTACAGGTAAAAACTCGGCACCGGTGTTAGATATGGTGATCAACGCTAAAGCACAGTAAGCCGTGGGTCCAAGATCACAGACCGTTTTCATCCTTCGTTCATAGACACTGAATTCGTCTATCTTTGCTTTTAAAGCTGCCTTAGGATCTTTTAAGCTGATGTTATTGACTCCTGAAAGCATGGCTTGGATAGACATAGCTTTAGCGAGGGTTAAGCGCATCTGAGCTGATTTTTGAATGAAAAGATAGTCGTCTCCAGATAATGCCGCAAGCTGAGCCTCGAGCTTAGAGATGCCAGAGAGATCGTTTCTTTCTCCCAAGTACTTGGCTTTGGCGCCAAAGGCATCGGCTTTTTGCCAGTTACTTGGATTTTTTCTAAGGACGGTTTCTGCTGCCGCAAAAGCTGAAGAAGACTTGCCGTAATGACCTTCGAGATACAAGATCTGATAGCTAGAGTCCAGATCTTCTTGTTTTGAAAGTCTGAGCGTTTGTTGGTGCTCTTTAATTCGGGCTATGGCGAGTCCGTAGCGTTCAAGGCCAATTAAAAGCTGAATGAGGCGACGTCGCAAGGCAAGACCCTTATCGGATTTGCCATCGCGAGACAGATAATTGCTCGCAAAAATCAGCGAGTAGGGCTCCTGAGCCGCATCTTCAGACCACTGAAAAGCGGTGGCATTGGCTATCAGCCACTCCTTAGAAGTGGGAAATCTTTTAGTCATATCATGGGCCCTGACGATGGCATCTATATAGCGACTTGTGTTGTGTAAGGACATACTCAAAAGCCAAAGGGCATGATCTTCATTGGGTTTAGCAAAAGCGTCGACGTATTCGGTTAATTTTAGGATCGCCTTCTGAAAGTTAGAGCTTGCAAAGGCAGCTGAGCCACTTTCGTAAAGGGCTAAGGCTAAAAGATCACTGGATGAGAGATTTTTTCCTTGGGCTTTAGGATTGAGTCGAGCTTTCACAAGGAGGCGAGCCAAGCCTTCGAGGTCTTCCCATTGCTTCGCATTTTGATAGGTCGTTAACATGATCCATGCGGCATTGTTAGCGTGGACGCCGCTAGTATTTTTTTGAAGCAGCTGATTCCAAAGTTTAAAGGCGACTATGGGTTCATTTTGAGCCATGGCTATGAGACCGCTGTGAGCAGAGAGATTCCAGCTATCAGGCTGCTGAGACAGGGCATCTGCATAGTATTTGCGAAGGAGGCTGAGTTCAGATGGAACTTTTGCTCTATTTTTAAACCAAGGAGCCTCATCGCTCCAACCGGCCACCTTGCTTTGTGATTTTAGGGCCAGTCCATAGAGTCGAATCTTATTTTCTCGTTTAGTGGCGATGTCGCCTGCGGCGTTTTGTCTGATGCCCGCATCTTTGTTTTGACCCATTCCTTGGTAAAGCACTGCGGTGAGTTCTAGAATCTCTGCTTTATGATCAGGACTTGGTTTTGTTTTAGCAAGATAGCGGTCCGCAAGGGGAATCACCAATGTTCCAGCTCCCGGTTTTTTCTTAGCTTTCAGCGCTTCGACTTTGATGAGAGAGAGATATTCGTGAGTTAAAGATGCTGATCTTTCAGGAGTTTTTTCCGTCTCGAGTTGCCTTGAAATCTCGGCTTCTAGGGGTAGAAATTGATTTGATTTCATCCAAGACATTTTATGCCAGGCCAAAAGCCTAACGCGCCATGGGGTTTTTGAGGGTAGGGAGTCTTCTAGGTTTCTGGTGATTTTGATCGCTTCAACGACTTGCCCTTTGCTGTAGAGCTCAAGAGAGCGTCTTTCATGGATGGCAGCAATCGTGTCAGGGTTCTTTATAGCAGCCGCATCAAAGGGAAGACTAAACCAGCTGTCTTTGGGGTCTGCACTGCGCCATATCCAAAGCACTTCAGCGATTGTTTTTTCACGAATGCTTTTGGCCACCCCAGCGAGATTTTTTACGGCATTGTTCAGATACTTTTTGTAAAGAGGATCTGGATGTCTCACTTTCGAGTTTTCATAGAGGCCAGCCAAGGAGCGCGCCGTCACTAGATTTAACTGAAGTTGGAATGCGAGATTTGATTTCTGATAGACTTCTTTTCTAGATTCCAGAAATTCTTTTATTTTTTTGACATCTCGAACATAGGTTTGGCTTCGAATTTGATCCAGTGCGACCACAGCCATGGCTCTACTGCGTATGGAGTTTGAAGCTTTCTTGCTCGAAGCCAACTCCAAAAAAATCTGTTTAGACAAACTAGAGTCTGGATTGTTGGCGGCTGTTAAGAATTTAAACTGACTGAGGCGTTCCGGGTTATTCTGGTAGGCTGTTGTAAGAAGAAAAAGTATTTTTTCTTTCTTCATTTTGAGCTGGCCGAGTTCCGATTCTTGGGCCGTGGTAAAAACAGCGCCCGGAATTTTTTTAAACTTAACATCTTCTATGGCTTCCGAAGCTCTTAGGATCTTTACAAGGATATCCTCCAGCTCACCGGGAGTTCTTTTTTTATCATTGTCTGCGTCCTCTTCCGAAGCTTTGACTTTATCTAAAAGCTCTCCGATGTCAGGAGGGGAAGTTTCTTCCACTAAGCTCGAATTGCCGTCGCGAAGACTTAGAAGAAATAGGTTTTGATCCCGTGTCACTCCAGGGAGAGGTAAAATCGGGGTCTCAGCCTGTACCATTTGGGAGCTGCTCAAAAACAAGTAAGTAGAGAGGGCTCCTAGAATTCGTATGACCATAAAATCACCTAATGCGAGAGTTTCTCTAAAAGTCTACCAGGTTCGCCCCTGTGAAGTGTTAAGCCGCTTAATATCAAAGGCTTACGGGTTTAGAGGGCTCGGCAAATTCGACTTACCAGAGCCTTCTAAGAAGGCCTAATCTCCAAATAGTGCACCGTAAAGTACTGATTCTTATCAAAAAACAAAAAGCATTTATGTTTTCTGGCAGGAACTTCGAGTCATGAGATTCAATATTAGAGGAGACAACCATGAAACGAAATATTTGGTGTGCCATGGGAATTTTTACAGGGTTAGTAGGTTGCGGAAACAAGCAACCGGAAGACTATTTAAGGGCTGATTTGCTCAAGTTAGGATTTATTCCTTTTGAAGCACCTATCGCTGAGGCAGGTACCGGAACCTTGGTGGGGGCCTCCGCAAAAGATATGAATATATATGCGCCACCTCAGCGCTGCTTTCCGGATGTGGATCCTCAGACCCAAAAGAATACGGACCTTAGGGTTCTTGCTGCTATAGACCTTCCTTCAAGAACATCCTCTTATAAGGTCACCGGAAATGCCCGCATAGGTCTAGTGGACGCACTAGGAAAGGGTACTGCTCCCGTAAAAGCTGGGGTCCAATTTGATAAGGCGCAAGCCATTGAATTTAGCTATTCCGCTCCTAAGCGAGAGTATATCGATGCCATAAAACTGATTTCCTTTTACCGAACGTCTATGCCTGGAAATTACATGGATCCCAAGACAGAAGCCATTCAAAATGACTGCAAAGACGCCCTGGATCACTTAGGTTATATTAGAGAAGCCCTCATGGTCGATGGTATGTCATTCAAATTCTATTCTTCAAATGGTGGTGCCATTGATTTGACCGTTGTCGACCCCAATACTCTTTTAGAATTTGGCTTTGGAACCACTTGGCAGGTGTCTGAAAAATACGAATTAAAAGTCACTACCAAGAAGTACATCGGCTATAAGATGGGTCAAATCCGCAAAGGCAACGGTGGCTCCTATTGCTCCGCAAATACGGTGGACAAAGATGGTAAGTATCAGTTTAAGTGTGAGTCCCTACCAGCAGACTCAGGCAGTAAAGCTTTAGGTTATGCGGGTACCAAACCAGTTGGCCCATCAAACCCTATTTTTGTAAAGGGTCTAAAGAACATGATTCCTATCCAAGCGGTCTATAAATAAATGGCATTTGCCACTTTCTTAAAGAGACTATTTTAGAGATTTCATCTTTAGGAAAAGCCCACGAACTGGCCCTCTTTGGAGGGTCTGTTTTTGCTTCCTTTCTAGCTCCTTCCTGCTTTTTTGTCTTTTTTCTTGCTCATTTCTATATCCCTTCTAAATCCTTTTTTTCCGCCTCTCTTTTTGCGATCTTTTCGACCTATATCTACCGTTGCCAAAACATCACTGGTGTCGAAAGAAGTGACACCACCTATCCTTTCTACCGTAATCATCGCCATAAAATCAGCTAAAAAAGCATTAAAAAGAGCTAAGGTCACTAAAGTTATACCTTTTCTACTTTGGATCAGAACTTGAAGTGGGTTGGAGGTTCTGGGTCTTGGATTCAAGGTCTTAGGTCAGGACGCAAGGTCATTTTTAGCTCAAGTTTGACGGAGAGCATAATGGTTCCAAAGACAATCAAATTTTATTCTAGGATCTCGTTAACGCTTTTGTTAAATGGGTCATTTATGGGCTGCGGTCCGAAGAAAGTTTTCAGTGAAAATCCCTTGGGAGATTCCACTCAGTTCCAAGAAGTCCTCCAAGGCTATCAGTTAAGCGATCGATCTTGCATTGGGGGCCAAGATGGCCAAAGGCCGAAAGTGGCCACTTTAGTCTATCGCGTGTGGAATGGAAGCCGGATCAGCACCTACAGTTTTTCCGATTCTAATATGGAGTCAAGAGGATCCCTCTCTGGTGGGATTGTGGCAGAAACTGTTGTGAATGTTCATCAGGTCTTAGATTGTTCTGGTCCCTCTCAAAATGAAGGTTGCTCGGATGACTCTAAGACGATTTCAAAACCCATCTTACTTCCCATTTGTCAGGAGTCTTTTCTTTATCCTAGATCTTCTTATGAAGGGGTGGCGGTTTCAAGTTTTGCTAACCTTTTTTCGATTTACAAATACTATCAGTCCATAGAACGCCAAGAACTTCCTAAAGTGTCACTTGTGGTGCTGCCGGCTTTAGAAAGGCATTATACCTTTCCAGGAGCCGGAGACCGTCGGGAGTTTCAGTTTGACAATCTTTCTTTTGTAGATTCCTTTCTGGACAAGCCGGCATTTGTCATCTATCCGACTAGTAGCCAGAGGCAACCTGGCGAAGAGTCTCAGTCTCTTAATCTATGGGAGTCCAGTTGGACCTTAGCCCATGAGTTTGGGCACTTGGTACTCGCAGCCACTTCGGGTGTTCAAAAATCAGCACTTCTAAGCTCCGATCATCAGCTCATGGTTTCAGATTCCAAACCGGAAATCAGAGATTTCTTTTCAAAATCCCAAAGCCACTTTACGTTCTATTTAGAAAGGTTCTTTGGGTTCAAAAAGTTTGGTTTTTACTCTTTTGAAACTTTAGAAACTTTAGAAAATAAAAAAGTTTCTTCCCTAAATAGCGCTCTGCAAGGGGATGGGCGTACGGTCTCCCATCAAGATATTTGGTCGGCTGTTAATGAAGGGTACGCAGACTTATTTGCTACTGCAGCGAGTAACGGCAATTCTTTAACCCAAGGTGTGCCTTGCATAGCCGTTTCTAGAAATTCCGATCAAGGCTATTTTCAGACCGGTGAGGCGAAATCCATGAGCTCATTCGTCTTGTCGCAGTTCATGGCTTCAGATCCTATTCCCCCAGCCGGAAACTGCTCCGCTCCCGGATATCAAAGCCCCCACACTCTAGGGGCAATCATAGCCTATGGTCTGAGGCAACTTTCTCTTTCCTATGGTCAAGATTCCGCTACTTTGGGGAAAAACCTTGTGGTATGGGCCCGCCGCATGGGAGCCGTAGTAAGACGGGGCGGCGCCTTTCAAATGCAAGAGTTAGTTTTTGAAGGTGTTAAATCCTTTTCCAGCCAATCGTCCGATACTGTTGTTTTGGCGACCTCCCAGTGCCAATCCCTTTACGCCACGTTTCCGGTGTGGTTTAGCGAATGGGTGCAAGCACGTCAACTCTACTGCAGATGAGCTAAACCCAAAAAAATAACTTTGGTTTTTTAACCGAGACCTATTTCCCGAAGGCGCTTTGCCAAATACTCGCCAGCGGTGATTTTAGGATACTTCACGTCGCCGCCAGAAATCTGCACACAAGATGAGAGGGGAGTTAAATCACACTCGGATCGTGGATGAGCAAAAAAGGGCATCGAAAATCGTTCTTCTCTGGAGTTGTCAGGATTGACGACGCGATGGGTTGTGGATTTAAAGAGACCATTGGTGATGTTTTGAAGCATATCGCCAGCATCGGCGATGATCTGTCCTTTGAGGGCATGAATAGGACGCCACGTGCCATCACGTTGCAAGAGCTCAAGGCCTGAGGATGTCGCCTCACAAAGTAAGGTGATGAGATTGATGTCTTCATGGGCTGCAGCACGAATGCTGCTGGGGTTTCGGTCCTCGGCAATAGGCGGGTAGTGGATCACTCTTAAAATAGAATTTCCTTCAAATGCCATGGATGAGAAACGAGATTCCTCAAGTTTCAAATATAAGGCAGCAGCTTTTAGTAAGTCAGATGCACAATGATCGAGGGTTTCATAGAGTCGGCTAAAGCTCGGCTTAAAATCAGAAATTTCTGAAGGCCAGAGATTTCTTGGATACTCCTGAAACCGCGGATGATCCGTAGGGAGCTCTCTTCCCACATGCCAAAACTCTTTGAGGTCAGGAGCTTTGGAGTCCTTTGCATGCTCTTTCCCAAAACCCGTATGTCCTCGCTGACCTTTGAGCTCTTTGATCTCGTATTGGGCCTTGGCTTCTTCAGGAAGCTTAAAGTAATCTTGGGCGAGTCTATAGGAAGACTCAATAAGCTCGGTGGGAACACCATGGTTCTCTATGGCAAAAAAACCAATATCCACTAAAGCATCACCAAGGGTGGTGACAAATTTTTGACGGCGCCCAAGATCGCCACTTCTAAAATCATTTAGGTCAACAACGGGAATGGTTTGCATAAGGCTCTCCTAAGTCATGGCTGCTGCCTAGCGAGTCAGCTAGTCCACTGATACCTTAAAATCAAGGGCCCACGCAACGTAAAGCATAAAGCCTTACCTAGAAGAGGCTACTTTGTACATTAGGGCTGCAAAAATCGCAGCTTAAGACTTACGCTTGCGCCGTCTCAGTTCTGTGTCTTGAGCATAGGTCGCGGAGCGGCCATTTTTAACTTCGTTATAGATCCACAAAGCTTCAGAGGCGATTTGGGGGGCTTTGATGACCCAACGTTGGCCCGCCACGGTAACTGCCGTCACCACTACTTCCGGCCGACCTAAAGGCATCATGCCGGCAAACCAAGTGGTGAGACCTTCGGGTGATTTTCCATTAAGGGTTCCGGTTTTTCCGCCGGCAAGAGGCCTAATCGCCGTGTATTTTCTATTTCGAAACGCAGCCGTTGCCGTCCCGCGAAGCACCGTCTGACTCATGACATTACGCAATACCTTGGCAGCATCTTCACTAATGACCCGAGGCATAGGGGGCATCGAAGGAGAGGAGTCCTCCAAGATGCGAAGGGGCATGGGTGCTCCATCGTTGGCGATGGCTAGCATTTGCCAGGCTGAGAGCGCAGGGGCTAAGCCGACGAGTCCAAAGCCAGCCGCAAAGGCCCCGACCGTATTTGCGGAACTTGTTTGGGGATTAGGCGAATTCAGCGGACTCACAGGGATATCAAAATCAGCCGGAATAGGCCGGTCAAACCCAAAGCGGTGGGCAAAATCATTGACCACCCCAAGGCCTAAGTCACTCACCGCGAGGCGGGCAAAATACCCATTGCACGATAACCCATAAGCTTTTCTAAGTGAGATCCCGCCGAATTTTCCTATGGGCGTGTTTCGAAGCCAAGAACCATCCGGCATGACGTGGGAGCAGCCGCCACCTAAGCCGATTTCAAAATCAGGGTTTAGGTTGCTCAGCTCGATGGCCGCCGCCGAGCTAATGGTTTTAAATAGAGACGCCGCCGGAAAGCTGTTGTGCAAGGCCGTATTGACCGGGCTTCCCCAGTTTTCAGGTTTTAAGCCTTGGGCCATAGCTAAAATTTTCCCGGTCTTCACCTCGACCACAATCACAGAAGCAATTTGATTGCCTTTGCTCGCGATGAATTTTTCCATATAGTCTTGGATTCTAGGAACTAGGGTCGTATTTTTACCTTGGATCTGAATTTTGCCAGAATCATTAGGGGCGTCAAAATTTAGGGGGATTTGGACACCTGCCGTGACGTGGCTCGAAATCAGAAGGGCCAAAACCTTTAAAAACATGTATTTTTGGCATCTCACCTGGAGACCTCTTCTCGGAAAAGGATTAGATTTATTGAAGTATTTACAGTTAAAGGGACTATAGCACATTTAGGCCTAGTCCGGGTATCTAGAAATTTTTGTAAATTTTGGCACAATGGTAAGATGGTCTGGGAGGACGATTCAAATTAGAGTTTTTATTTATCTTTTTGGGGAAATTGTGCCACAGTTTATATCCACTGTGGTTATTTTTTCCTCAGTGTTGATTATCTCACAGCTGATTCGGCTTACTGAGCTTCTAGTAGCCATAGGTCTTTCCTTTGAAAACGTGGTTCTTCCCATAGTCTTTGTGGCTGTACCTTTTTTAAGCCTCACCATACCCATGGCCTTTATGTTTGCAGTGATGCTGGCCTTCTCTAGGATGTCAGCAGATGGGGAAGTGGTCGCCCTGCTTGCGGCCGGGTACTCCCTGCGGAAAGCTCTTTTACCTTTAATGATCATAGCAACGGTGCTAGTGGGCGGCGGGCTTTATATATCCACTCAATTGGAGGCATGGGGACGGCGGGAGTTTCTATCCTTTACCTACCGCAAAACACAGACAGAACTAGACAACATTATCAGATCGAAAATTCAGCCCGGCGTTTTTGTCGACAACTTTCTCGGCTTCGTTCTCCACGCGGAAGAGGTTTCTAGCGATAAAAAACAGTATAAAAAACTCATTCTATCACCCCAGAAAAGATCAGGAAAATTTGACGGATTCACTTTATCTGCGCCTGAAGGAAAGATTGAAGGCTCTGTAGAAACGGGAAAGCTCGTCTTAACGTTAAAAAACGGATTTGGTTACGGCTCCAAAGGTGAGTCCTATCGGTCGTTCCGCTTTGAAACCATGAAGATAGATCTTTTGCGCCTATTTAGAGATCAGATATTTGGCGGAGATACCTTAAGTAACGACTACCAAAGTCTCCCCATTTCAGAATTAAGAGATTATATAAAAGATCAAAAAAAATCCGGTGGTACGGAAACCCCCGAATATAGAAAAGCTAATTATTTGTTTCACAAACGATTTGCGGCACCCTTTGGCACCATAGTGTTCTTTCTCTTTGGCCTAGTTTTTGGAATCAGTGAGCAGCGCCGACCCAAAGGCACTGCTTACGCCTCTTGCATTGCTGTGATTATAGTTAGCTATCTTCTGACGGTCGGCTTTAAGTGGCTTTCGGAGAATGGCTATATGGGAGCTATTTTAGCCTCTTGGGGGCCCCATCTACTCCTTTTACCTATTGGTGTTTTTATGGTCTATCAAAGAAATCGGCTTCCTATTTCCGAACCTGTATGGGCGTGGCGTAACTTAGGATTTCCAAGAAAACAAAACCGGGCGAAGTCCTAGTGGAAACTTTTAGACCTTCGGAGTCGCTAATAATGCTTTGTGGACGTTTCTTAGAGCGCTTTCTTAGAGCACTTTTTTAGAGCGCTTTCTTAGAATCCGATTACAAGAGCGCACTGAGAGCGTCCTTTAAGTTCCAATATTTAAAAGGATAACCCTTTTCTAGAAGCTTCTGAGGCAATACCTTTTGCCCGGTAATGAGGTAATGGGCCCGCTCCCCTAGGAATAGTCTTAGTATCATTCCCGAAGTAGGAACAAAACTAGGTCGCCCCATCACGTTACCAAGTGTCTTGGCAAACGCTTCTTGTCTCACCGTTTGGGGGGCGACCACATTGTAGGTTTGTGGGTCGGCAGTTAACAAATAGACTAAGATGTCGACGGCATCATCGATGTGAATCCAGGAAATCCACTGCTTTCCCGAATCTAAGTTCCCTCCTAATAGACAGCGGAACAAAGGTTGAATTTTTTTCAACATCCCACCGTCCCGGGATAAAACGATGCCGAGCCGAGCTATAGAAACCTGCCCCTGAAAAGTTTTGGCAGCTTGTTCCCAGTCTTTACAAAGATTCGCTAGAAAATCATCACCAGCTGGGCTTTCTTCGGTAAAGGATTTTGTCCAAGAGGTCCCATAGTAGCCCACGGCAGAAATTTGAATCAGGAGTTTGGGGCGAATGGATTCTTGAAGAAGGTTTAGCGCTTGAGTTAGATTCTGAGTCAACGTTACCCTTGAATGAATCAATTCTTTTTTCCGCGATTTCGTCCAAGCATGGTCAAAAATCCCTGCCCCTGCAAGATTGATCACCACATCGTGGCGGGCCAAGGAATCTTGGTCGATTTTGTTTGTCAAGGTCATGCCCTCGGGCTGAGCTTCTATCTTTATGCGGTTTCGCATGTAGACAGTGATCACATGGCCATTCTCTAAAAGTCTTTTTTGTAATCTAGTGCCTACAAGTCCGGTGCCGCCAATCAAAAAAATTTTAGACATTTAGAGATCCTTTATCGCGAGAAGTCCTGACCCAAAGTCAAAAGCCCCAGGAGTTTAACTCTACCCCGTCAAAAAGTCTCAATAATTCGCAGCTAAGGAATTTGTTTCAGCTTTTCAAGGAGCTGAGAGAAAACTATTCATTTAGCACAAAAGTATCAGAATTTTCGATATCTAGAAAGGAGAAAACTTCTATTCCTTTTTAGCTTTTGATTTGACTAGAGTCTATGATCCCATCAACAGCCATGTCTCAAGGTTCCTTGCCGGGCCATGACTCTACTCTTCTCGTCTCTTAAGATATATCCATAACTACTTAACCGGATCTCTCAACGGAAGAAAGGAGTGAGTTTGACGTACTATTATTTTTACAAAATGTACGTCTCGTCGCAGATGGGGTGCCTTTAGAACCAGTCTAAATCAGGGTCTGCAGTGCATTTAGGATCGATAAAGGGAACTAAAAATAGTTTGCTTTAATTCTATAAGTCTACTTTTTTTCGGTAATCGCTATTGTTGGCATCACGCAAATGGAAGCTGAAATCCTACTGCAGAAACTTGCAAGAATAGAGAAAAGATGGGTTTTGAGATTTTTCTTTGATCTGCTTTTAGGTCTGCTTTTAGGTCTACTTTTAGACTGACTAGAATCCTACGCTAAGTTACTTAGCACATTTTGACGCACTTGACAGTGGTGGATATGAGGCATATAAACGCGAAGTATGGCAATGTTTGCTATGCAGACAATCATCTTAAGGAGGTTTTTATGAGAACAGGTCGTCTAATTGGTTTTTTATTTGTGCTCTTCGCATCTAAAGCAGCATTTGCTCAACAGGGAGTTGAGGTGTCTGATGACAGCTACAATCAAGCTGCAACAACTATCTCTGATGTTTTAGCTGACGAGAGTTCGTCGGACCATGTGACCCGCCAGCCACCCAGGGGCGGCGGTAATTATGCGTGGGTATTCTCCTATGTGGATCGTAGCGGTGGATGTCAATCATGTGAATTTAGTTGCAGCGCTCCAAGATGTTCTTCTGACACTGTAGACCTCAGAAAAGCATGTAAAATTCCTAACACAACTGATGACTACAATGTTTACACCTGCGTTAATCTTGGCCGAAATTTCGGTCGCTAGTAGATTGAGAATCCACACCTTTCAAATTAAAATACAGAAATGACTTCCCTCAGGATTTGTGTGTATTTTGGGGTAATGACAAGTTGTCGCAGAGGAGCAGTTCTTGTTAATGATTAGCGTGACCAAAACTAACAAGGACTGCCGATACTTATGAAAACACCGCTGTGGGACTCTTTTTTTTGCTTCGAAAAGCATTCGAATAGGATTTAGACTAAAAATGCTTTTTTAGAGCTTAAAACAAAGCTTGATCAGATTTTTGCAAAATCATTCTGATCAGCTTCCTTTTTTGTAAGTTTGGCATGAAACTCGCTCAAAAAATTGGAGTGGCCCTCGCTCCATCAACGAAATTTGCAAAGGAAATCGAGCCATCAGTCCGTTGATGGCCATGCGGAGTGCTGACGTTTTCGACAACACCCCAGAGTTTTGGATGAACCTTCAAAGTGCATGGGATCTCTGAAACGAGTGGGGAAAATCTTAGCGCAAGCGCTCCGCCTGAGCGCATAATATTCTAGTTTCCTGCGCGCACCGTAAACTTTTGAAGAAATGGCGATATGGAAAAAAAGCGATCGCCCAAGTTTCCAGAAACTTTACTAAAAATTCGGCGAATCTAACTAATGCCAGCGATGTTGGTAGTTCCTATGTTTGAAGTGAAGATCTTGCTTCGAGTGAGTTGGCCGGACCGAAAGTCTGGGCATTTACTGACGTCTATAGATTCAGGCCAGGAAAATAAAATCCTTTCAAAGAGGCCATTAACCGACTTTAAAAGGAGCCAAATCGATGGCAAGTACTAAGATCTATGGCATGGAGCATAAACCCCGAGCCAGCGCTCCACCCCGGTATCAAGAGCAGCCATTTGAGTTCGACTACAGAGGAGATCTATTGGAAAGCATGTCCACTATTGATGGCTGACATTCTTGGTTAAGGCAAAGCTTTGACTAAATCTAATGATAGGCTGGCCTAAGCGAAGAAAAACTTCCTAAAAATCCGAAAAACAAACAACTTCAGCATTCTTTCACCTAAAATTGCAATTAGAGGTGCTGCAATTTTTAACAGAGCGGGGTGAGGGGGTTCTGTCAAAAAAGGCGTTGATTTTCTTACCAACTCGTACTCGAGTACATAGTATTTGAATCCTTGTATTGACGCGAAGCGCAGGCGGCTAAGGCTGTAAAGGCAGTCAATAAAGCGATGTTTCGTCTGTTAATCATTTGCCTACCCCATGCAAGGTTGTGTGTTTGCCAAACTCATAGCTAATATAGCTTATTAAAGTTGGTGAAGAAGTCAATTTAGTTGCGGAAATATATCCACTATGAACTTGCATTGATAAAACCTCTGTCCGCATGGATTCGCTCCATGTTAATTTAAGGATGCCGATTCGCAGCGACTTGGTCCCGAAGTAAACTGGAGTTGTCTGTTTTGCAGGCCAGTTAAGGAACGCCTATTTAGACTTTAGCGACTGAACTTAGATTTTGAGTTCTATCTGAGGTTTGAAGGCAGATGATGTTTCAAAAATGGTCGACTCGTAAGGCCCACTCTATCTGTTAGAGAAAGACCTCCCAATTGCTCTCGAGATTTATCTAATAGTTCTGTTGGAATTTGACTTGAACTTATGACTTGATTCGAGCCTTTAAGCTTTTTGTAGAGATCTTTATAGTTTGATTGAGGTTTGAGGGTTTGGGTAAGGTGTCTTACAAATAACGGGCTACTGAAACTTGTGCCATCTGCTGCATGTACAAAATTGTCAGGTGCGCTCACAATAATTCCAACTCCAGGAGCCATAACATCAGAACATTTACCTGTATTTGTGAAAACTGCCGGCTTATCTTTTGAATCTATAGCACCTACGTTTATCGTAAATACCTTAGAACATTCCTCACCATCAGCAGGCGTGTTAATCGCAGCAGCATCATTTCCAAAAGCACTGATGGTAAGGGATTTGTCTTTTGTCAAACCTCGTTCTCTTATGGAAATTTCTCGCTGACTATCAAACTCATGCATAACGCGCTTATAGTTCCCTAAACTTATAGGAGAACAGCCATTTTTGACATAAATGTCTTCCATGATTTTGGTCGGAGGACCTCCAAAGCTTTGATTGCTGAAATCAATGTTATACTTGACAAATAAATTATCGACAACCTTGTCGTCTGGACTTAGTGGCGACTCGCGATTGGCACGCAGGACATCAGGATCAGAGTAGAGTTTTATATCTCGATCGATTTCAGATTGAGTTAAACACTTTAGCTGACCGTCTTCGGGCTCATATCCTCTAGCCAAATCAATCTGAATCAGGACGAGTTCCACATTATCATTCTTATATGCGATCAGACTAGCCACATTAGTACCATGATAAATGTATTTTCCTTCTCCGCTAAGTACGTCATCTATCCGATCAAACTTAGCTCTATCGATTACAGGTGCTTCAGAATTTGCCTTGCTAGCAGCTGTATTAGATGACACAGATTGTGGCACTTCGGGGCCAGCTGGTTCAAATAGTCTTTTGGGGTACCTGCTATTCCATTCTTCTCGGTAAATACTGATTTCTTGGAAGGCGGGACTTTTCACCAAACTTGGCATTTCTACAAACTGGCAAACCATTGGGTCTGGATTCTGGAGAGATGCGATCAAATCCTTTTTAATCTGATCATAGTCTTGTTGGGTGCTCGAAGCAGCTTTGACGTTTGCCGCTGGATCAACCTTTTCATCACACTTAACTGTCAATTTGGCTATAATCTTGTCTTTTAATACAGGGAGGGACGTATCAAATCCATCGTCTATAACGGCCACTCTGAATTTCTTGTTTACCTCCGGGGGAGATTGATCCCTAGAAGACACCTTATCATTGCCTATTGTCCTTTTATTGATCCTATTGTCCTTACAAGCGAAGCTCAAGAAACATAGAGATGAAACTATGAATATTTGGTAATGCAGGATACACCTCAAAAAGTGGGACGAAACTATATCTAACAGTATCGGTTCACTTTAAAAAGAAATGAGTCCGCAACCTGTGTAATTATTATCCAATAATTTCAGCAACTAACGCTATGGACTATCGAGACCTGTTCTTTGCCAAGACCCTTCCTTTCAAAATGACGGAACCTCTTTTTGGGGTCTTGACACTGTATAAATTCCGTCCAATCAGCATCCATGATGTTTGAACTCTTAAAAGTACACATCTTTGCTACTTTATCAGCCTCGCAATCGATAGCTAAGGTTTCCGACGAGGTCTGAAGCATTCGCCAGTAGTTAGTGATTTATAATAGAATCTTCAGCAAACCGCTAATGGCAATTGTTGATAAATGTATCTTCATCTTTTTAATGAGTTCTCCACTCGATGGAAATGCCCTCTTATGATTTCATTTTGCAGGCCATTAACCGACTTTAAAAGGAGCCAAATCGATGGCAAGTACTAAGATCTATGGCATGGAGCATAAACCCCGAGCCAGTGCTCCACCCCGGTATCAAGAGGAGCCATTTGAGTTTGACTACAGAGGAGATCTATTGGAAAGCATGTCCACTATTGATGGTTGACATCCTTGGTTAAGGCAAAGCTTTGCCTAAATCTAATGATAGGCTGGCCTAAGCGAAGAAAAACTTCCTAAAAATCCGAAAAACAAACAACTTCAGCATTCTTTCACCTAAAATTGCTGCAAGGACTCCCAGATGCAGCAATTTTCAACAGAGCGGGGTGAGGGGGTTATGTCAAAAAAGGCGTTGATTTTCTTAGCAACTGGGCCTCATTTGAAAGTAATCTCTGGGTATTTAAAAAGGGAAATCCAAATTAAATAATGGCAAGTTTTTACTGGCGGACTGAATAAAGAAATATCCCAGAAAAGTTAGGTTTAAGTGTGGTCACAATTTGATACCAGCATGTCCAAAAAAAGTAGAATTTATCTTATGTCGGTTTTGCCTCCATGGTCCGAAGCTTCGCAATTTCATCGGTTTTAGGTCCATTCGTTACAATTTGGCGCGGTATGTCCTTAAAAATAATTGGCTTAGAACTTGCAAACTATATGGCCGTAGGGAGTAACCTATCTAATGAACCCAAAAGGAGATTTCAATGAGAATCCAAAGCGCTAGTCTGTCACGTTTTTTGGCACCCATGGCCAGCTTTCTTTTAGGCCTTTCTCTCTTTGTGCAATCGGACAAAGCAAGTGCGTCACCGACAGAAAGAGGGAACCGAGATCAGTTGTTTTCTTGCACAGTGCTCATTGACGATGGTGAAGGGCTGAGGGATGAATTTAAAAGTTTGATTTTAGCTCAAGATGCCAGGGACGCCTCCTTTCAGTGTAGACAGACAACCTACAATCAGTGTTTGGATTTGGCTGATAGGATTTTTGCAAGGTCCAGAGTGAATTGTGAGGGGCCTTATATTGATTTAGCTTCCGGTGGAAATCGCCCTCGCGGTCAAGACAGAGTTGTTGATACCTTTTGCCGTCGGTCTTCAAGATCCAATAATACAGAGTTGGTAGTGCTAAGAGATGGTAGAATCGGAAACGTCATCCTCGAGTCTACATTTGAGTCTCAGTGCAATGACGCAAGAGCGCAGCTTAAGCAAAACGGACGCTGCTTTTGTGGTCGACCTGCTTCATCGACAGCCTCCAGATTGGTTTGTCTTGATAGGCAAGGGCAAGCGCAGAACCTGGGAGACTTTACTTTTGAAAGCCAATGTAGCGAATCCCTTAGGCAAATTTTAGAAGGTCGCTAGATGTAAATGGATCCTGGATAGATCTTTATCAAGGTTTTTGCTGAGAATGTTGGAAAATATTCTGCTGCAACGTTTAAGTGATAGGCTAGTGGATATTGGGTGCATGGCGCTAATTTCTTTTGTTTTGCTGCAGCCACTCACGCGTCTTGTTAGTTAATCTATATTTCTGTAAGCGGCTATTGGGCGTGTTTTGGATAGTCATCTCTATAAAGCCTCCATCTAAGGCAGGTTTGAGATAGCGATCGCGGAATGATTTGCGATCAGAAAGCTTAAGGGCAGTTTGGAGCATTTCACGGGTC